>PIXS01000372.1 GCA_003096255.1 Candidatus Bathyarchaeum sp.
CCCAAAGGACATTCGATGGGCGTCGACGTTTTCACAGGCAAGGTTGTTAATTTATACGAGAAAGGGGTTATCGAACCATTGAGCGTCAAGGAACAAGCAATAAAATCAGCTTCAGAGGCATCATCTATGATTTTGAGGATTGACGATGTAATATCCGGCGGAAAGACCAAATCTCCGCCCACTCCTCCTGGCGGTCCAGGTGGAATGCCAGGCGGCTACGGAGGAATGACTCCAGAGTATTAGGACTCGAAAACTGCCCCTCCTTTTTCTTTTGAAGAATGACTCAAATCAAAAATGGCGCAAGTAACGATTAGTTCTGATAATTCTTACAATAGGAACACGTTACCGTATGTTATGCGCCCATGCATGCATGTTTACCCTACCCTAAACACTGTGTTCCGTAGGACACTACCCCTTCTTTTCCTTCAGAGCTATCGCCGTCATAATTTCTCCTGGCGTTGGTTTCTTTATTAAGGCGTTACAGAAGGGACACTTATACCTGTAGACTTTTACAGTTATTTCTTCGCCTTCTCCACTAAAAGAAACATGTTGTTTGAATTCCATTCTGCAGTTGTCACACTTCCTGTCTATTTCTACACTCAAATCATCTATTCCTCATAATTCATTTCTTTTCAGCGTTTTCTTTCTTTACTTTGAGCGCGCACGCCAGTCTTATGCGCCTATTTCGCAATAAGCTTAATCTCAACGAGTTTCGGTATGTTGGACAACTTTTTCCCGCAATGTGGACATTTACCATCATAAGGCCCTACGATCTCGTAGGGAGTTTTCAGGTCTTCCCCTTCGTAAAGAACAGCGCCGCACTCTCGACATTTCACCAAGAGAGGCACAATCTCACAGCCGAGAATAGAACTGTTCCAGACTATTTATGGGTTGGGACGCAAGTAAACAGCTGAAGGCGAGAGAGTAATGCGCGCGCATCAATGCTTCTTCTTCATTAGTTTCTTGTACTTTCTCTATTTGTAAAGTCTTAGGTTTCAAAGGCAGTTTTTCACCTCCCTAAAAGCTTTCCATTTCTTCTAGAGCTTCCATTAGGCGCTCAAAAGCGAAGCTCAACAGTATGAAACCTATC
Source organism: Candidatus Bathyarchaeum sp. (assembly GCA_003096255.1). The sequence goes on from PIXS01000372.1 coordinate 1,091, forward strand.
TGCCCAAACTCTGAACAGCGATATTTTCCCCTTTCGATCTTTTCTAAGAGCCCTCCCTCTCTGAGTTTCTTAGCGTTTTCCCAAACGATTTTAGGATTCAAATTCAGGTCTCTCACGAAATCGGCGAAGTTAATGGTGCGGTCTTCTTCCTCCATGAGTCGTTTCATCATCCTGAATCGAGTCTCATGGGACAAGGCAACAAAAATCTTTGGGAATCTTTGAAAATCTGTTTCGAAAGCCTCCGATTCGTTCTCCAGCCGGTCTCTTGGCCAGTCCGCAGGAGAAATAGGAATTTCAAATAATACTTCTCCGTCTCGAACTAATTGCAGCTTCAGTTTCATACAATCTCGCCTCTTGTTACCACAAAGTAATTACTATCCAGTAACACATAAATGCGCGCGCATGCTCAGCATGAACTTAAACAAATTCAAATACAAATAGAATCTGAGAACCCTATTAAAGTAGAGCCTAGAGAAACAAAATGTAGATGTGAAATGTAATGGCTATCTGTCCTAAATGCAAATCTGCAAAGCTCAAACAACTGAGCGATCTACAATACTTTGAATGTGAAGACTGCAAAACAACTTTTATGCTTATACATTGGACAGGACTTCAGAAGGTTAAATAATATCTTCGATCACTTTTTTGACAGACTGAGATACACATTGATGCATGCCTATAGGTTTATAATGTACGGCAAAAGGTTTTCTACACGTTATTCTCGCGCTTTTGGTGTAAGGGTTGGAATTGTGAAGGTTGGTGAAAACTTTTCAGAAGCTTTACTGGTTTTCGACTCTTGTGGAATACCTTGACGTTGCGAGAGTTGGGAGTTGGCTTGGATGGATTTTCAGTTTCGGTTTTGGAAGCATTCTGAGTTTGCCTCCTCTTGAGCGGTTCTTTGTTGTTTTGTTTGCTTTCTCCTTTGCTACGGCTAGTGTCTTCATTTTAAATCAGTATTTCGACCGAAAAGAAGATCAGGAGAACGCGTTCAAGTGTAGCCTGCCTGTTGCTTCTGGGAGAATAGCACCTCGGACAGCGTTAGTGTTTTCCCTTTTGCTGATCATTTCGTGTTTGGTCTTGGTGATTTTGGTTGATGCAACTCTTCTATCGTTGTTTCTCATTTATCTTGTGTTTGGAACCGCATATTCAGCTCCTCCCTTCAGACTGAAAACCGTGCCAGTTGTAGATTTCATAGTTTCAGGTGTAGGCGCTGGTTTCATGCCATTCATGATGGGGCTAGAGTTAACTGAGAGGTTGAGCTCCAACATTTTTTCAATCATGTTAGCTGTCGTGCCGTTGATGCTGATTCACTGTGGCGGCCATATTATTCAAGCCGTTGGAGACTATGAAGTAGACCGTAAAATGGGGGTTCATACTTTTGTTGTTAGGTATGGAAGAAAGAACGGTGCCATTGTCGCTGGATTTATGTTTCTGTTAGCAGGTTTCTCGCCATTAGTCTATTCAGTTTTTGGTTTACTCTCTCACAGACATTTGTTCTTGGTTTTCATACTTTTTCCCCTTTCCATACCAATCATCAAGCGTTATGCTAGTGTCTTGAAGAAACCGTCAACAGAAAACGTCGTTGAAATGCAGAAAACTGCGACAAAATATGGACTTGTTGGAGCAACAGTGATGTTGGGTTATACATTACTCGTAAAAATAGCCAGCGCAAATACACACTAGGCTACGCTCTCATACGACCTACCCGCTTAGTTCCTTTTTTATCTGGTTGATTTTTCGTGTCAAGGTTTCAATGATGTGGCTATTGTTGACGTGCACCATTGACCTGTTACATGCGGGACACTTGAAGAGAAGCTCAAATGCTTCCTCGAAGGGAAATCGCTTGCAACCAGGCGTTTTGCAGCTGTAAAACTCGTGGCTTTTCTCGTATCTAAGTCGGTTTTCCAGTTTTTCAAGAACACGGCGCTTCTGGTTGAAGATGAAGCCTTCCAGCTGGTCGGGTTGGAGTCTCCAGTTGAAAACAAACCAGCCTGTTTCTTTGTCACGAGTCCGTCTAAGAGCCACGAGGGAGTGGTCGTAAAGTCTGTAGAGTGTCTTGCGAATCGTGTTAAGACGTATTTGTGTTTGATCTACTATATCGATATCTATGATCTCGTGAACCCCCTTGAGTACCTCAACGATCCTAACAGCGTCTTCTCCGAACAACGCGGCGACTTCCATTAGCGTCTCCTTATCCACAAAGGACAGTTTTAGACCTCCCATGTTCCAATGGCAACATATCATCTTTAGTGAAGACCCCCACTTTTTTGTCACAAACCTAAGGTTCGTTTTCGAGGTATATCAAGTTGTTTTTCTCCAATTTTTGTCGAAGGTTGTCAACCGCTTTATGTGCGTCTTCTTCTTTTCTGGCGCCTGTGCAAACCAGTTTTCCGCTCGAGAAGAGGAGGATCACCACCTTAGGCTCATCCATTCGGTAGATGAGACCGGGAAATTGTTCTGGTTCATACATGGTTCTCCCAAGCGAGTAGGCTGCCTTTTCAAGGTCTATCATCCCTCCTAAACTCGCTGACGCAACTATGTTCACTATTTTCAACTCTGGTTTGCCGATGATGA
>PIXS01000373.1 GCA_003096255.1 Candidatus Bathyarchaeum sp.
GACACCTGAAACCGAAGGAACCTACGAAATTATCGCATCTTTTGCAGGCGACGCATCCTACGGTAGCTCAGCAGCAGCAACAACTGTCGCAGTTGGCGCATCACAGACACCAGCCGCACCAATAGAACCTGACACACCTACAACTGGCTTAATCAGCACAGAATTAGCAATCGCCATAGCAGCAATAGCTGCATGCATTATTGGAGCCGTAGCTTTTTTCGCACTACGAAAACGTAAATAAACGGAGAGACCAAATCTCTCCTTCCTTTTTTTGAGAATAATCAAGTTATCTGAACTTGAAAAACGCAAAATTATCCTATTCGTTCTTTGTCAGGCCTGTTGTTATCAGGAGCGTTATTCCTGCGGTTAGGAGTATTGCTTCGAAAAATTCGTGATGAAGAACGTCTGACAGGTCAAAAAGTCTGCCGCATATCAGCACATGATGGATGATTGCTAGAACTCCAAGAAAAACCAAACTTGCGCCTATAATTGTTGTCTGTGTTTTGTTCATTTTGCATCAAAACAGAGTTGTCTTTTTTGTTTATAATCCCAGTGTTTCGAAAAAACCAAGTTCCGTTAAATGGTGTATCTGGTTTACATGCAAAGGTTTATGTTTTGATTTTCTATCCATTAGCAAAAGGGTGCACTATGTTGAAGGAACCTTTTGCAAAATTTGTGACCAACCAGCTATCACCAAACATACTACTGATTACGTGTGGGTTTCCAGGAACATACAAAACAGAAACTTCTCAGGAAATCTCAAAAATTAAAGGCTACCCAATCCTGCGAACCGACATCATCCGCTTAGAAGTCCTGAAAAACGAGGACATTTTTGACGTAAAAGTCGCGGGCAACCTTAACAAACGGATGAAAGTTTACGACGAAATGTTTCGACAAGCCGAAGACTTGGCAAAAAAAGGCAAAGGCGTAATCCTAGACGCCACCTTTGTAACACAGGACCTAAGACGCCGCGCTGCAGACATTGCGGCAAAAACTGAGGTTCCTTTTGTTATTCTTCAGACTAGCTGCTCTGAGGATGCGTCGATTAATCGTATTTTGCGGAGAACCAAGGAAAACTACGAATCAAACGCCCTGACTCGGGACGCGTACGACGCTAACAAGAAAAAGTTTCAGCCAGTAGACTTAGATGACGTGAAAGAAAGTCATCCTGACCTTGAGATTATCCACCTTACTGTTGACACGGAAAAAGACGACCCAAAAGAGTGGTACATCATAGGAAAAGAAACAAAATAACTTGGACCCTGAAATGATAATTGATTTGCATATTCACACAAAAACTTGTTCTGACGGAAACCTTCCCGTTCAGGACGTGGTAAAGGAAGCAAAAGCCAGAGGCATCAATTTGATGTCGATAACTGACCACGACTCCATAGGATGCCAAAAACAAACAAAAGAGCTAGCCCAAACAAACCAAATCAACTACGTCACAGGTGTCGAACTTAACATAACTTTTTCGCATCCTGACTTTTTAAACGGAAAGCCTGTTTCTCTAGACCTTTTAGGATACCAGTTTGACATAAACAACAGTCCATTGCAAAATAAACTTCAACAGATGAGCCAGCACAGGGAACAACGTGCTAAAGAAATATTGGAAAAACTCAACACAGAATTTAGCAAACAGGGGCTGGCTAACTTCACAGAAACTGACCTGAAAAACATTCAGGATTCTGCAGACGGCGTACTTGGTAGACCCCACATTGCAGATTATATGGTTAAAAAGGGCATAGTTGCTGACCGAAAAGAAGCTTTTTTGTCGTATTTGGTGAAGTGTAATGTTTCCAAGTATCCTCTTAGTCTTGAGGAAGCTTCCGACTTGGTGAGAAACGCGGGTGGAATAGTGGTTTTAGCCCACCCAAACGACCCCTATGGGACATCGCTCGTAAAACTATCTTCTTCACTACAGGATCAAACACGAATGGTCAAAGAGTCCATGTTGCCTTACCTGGATGGAATAGAATGCTGGCACTCCAGAAGCACAGCCGAAACAACCTGCCATTATGTGGAGTTCTGCAAAAAACAAAATCTGATCATGACTGGGGGTAGCGACTGCCACCAAAAACCAGTAATTATGGGAACTGTGAAAATTCCCGATTTTGTGGCAGAACAGTTCCTAAAATAAGCTTGATTTTTAGAGCTGTTTTGCGTATTTTGCGGCTAACTCAAAATAGGCCTTTGCCTCTTTTTGTGCAGCGTTTTTCTCTTCTGGGTTTACGTTTGGGTCGTTGAGTTTGAAGCTCGTAACTTTTCCCCGCACATAAGCTCTGTAACACTTGTAGAAGGGAACAATTTTTTCTAAAGTCTCGTCTTTTGAGTACTCCACATATTTTTTAACAAAAAAGGTAGCCAAATCGCTTCGCCCTTTGTAATCTAAGTCCATTGCTAAAAACGCAATTTCCGAAGCAACATCACAGTGCCTGAACCTTTCGTTAAATTCTATAGCGTCAAAAATGTAAATCTTGTCTGCAACAAAGATGTTCCCTGAATGAACGTCCCCGTGGCACTCTCTAACCTTGTTGTCTGCAACTCTGTTGGCAAAAAATGCGGCGTTTTTTTTCATAAAGTCTTGGACTTTCTTGCGAATAAGACTGTAACTTTCCTTCGAAACTGATTTGCCAATAAACTCTTCTGTTTGCTCAAAATTTTCTTTCCAATTCGTTTCAACCATCTGCAAAGACCCAAATTCGCCAACTTTTTCGCCTGTTTTCGCGTTCAAATGAAAGTCTGCAAGAATCTTAGCAATCCTGTCAACAACGTCCTCGTTGACTTTTCCTTCGTCCAAAAGCCGAGTCATAATCTTGTCTTCGCCGACTCGTCGCATCTTAACAGCGTATTCTATTGTTTTTCCTTCACCATTTACTTTGATAACTCCTGCTGCTGACATGGTAATGGGAACAACCTCAAGATACATTTCGCCACACAAACGCTTGTTTAGAATGAGTTCTTTTTCACAAAAAATTCGCCTTTTTTCAAGGGTTGAAAAATCCAGAAATCCAAAATTTACTGCCTTTTTAACTTTGTAAACAAACTCTTCATTCAAGAAAACAAAGGAAATGTGAGTCTGTTTCAATTCGATTTGCTTAACTTCTTGTCCATAAGTTTCAGGCTTCAGTAACGCCTCAACAACCTGTTTCTGGTCTGTCATCTAGATTCCGCCTAACACGTTCAAAATAGAGCAACCAAACTTTGTCTATTTTTCTGAGTTAAACTAAAACCGTAAAGCCGTATATAGCTGTATTTTCGAATCTTCAGAATCTGTTGAATCAACTCAAACTGAGTCCAATCTAACCCAACATTACACCATTACGCAAACAAACAGCCAGCACATAATTTAACAATTAACTAACAATCTTTTTTACGGCCTTTCCAGCCCCAAATTGTTTCACTTCGCCATAAAGGCTTAAATATCCTGTTTGTTACTGAACTGGACGATAGATATGCCAAAATGGGGATACTCAATAACTGATATAGACCTTGAGAAGACAGCAAAAGCTAGCGGACGCGAAATGAGAGTGTCACCCAAACACGC
>PIXS01000374.1 GCA_003096255.1 Candidatus Bathyarchaeum sp.
CCTTGGAGGCGTCACCTTCGTTCCCTTAATCGGCAAACACGGCTTCCAACCATAACAAACAATTCATCTTAGTGTTGTTGTCTACTTTCTCACACAATAATCCAACCTCCTTCAAGTGGTCTAAAGAGTCGAAAAACGTATAAAAAATACAATAATTTCATCATTCAAATAACTGTTCGAATTTCTCAAACTCTTTATTATTTAATGATAGATATTACCAAAAAACATATTAAGAAAAACGACAAAAACATAAGCGGAGATGTGGGGAACAACATCTGACACGCTATTTGCTTTTGCAAAAATCGTTAAACATTCCAACAGAATTGCTTGAATCAACAGTGTTGGTTCTTCTATCCACTTGGATGAATCACAACGTAACCTGAAGAGGTACAGCAGGTTCCGGTCTCTCCAAGGTAAAGTCTAACTTAGAGAATTACAAAGGAGGTGAATGAAACGAAAAGAAAAAACGTTTCTGTTATTGTCTTGTTTTTGGCTTTTATAATTCTTTTTAGTTCCAATACTGTGAATGCAAGCACAGAGGCTGAAGTTCAATCTCAGGTCACTAATTTCTTAACACAAGTAGCAGGTTTTGATGAAACTTCCCTCAGCTTTTCTTCCTTCAACGTTTCCAGAAGTACCTTAACAGAGTCAACCAGTCAATTGATAATAAACGCAATCATCACGAGTAATAATCAGGAGTTCAGTCTTGCAATGACGTTTGTCCGTGAAAAAGTCGTATTTTATGTACTCGATTTGCTAGAAAACGAAAACTCTGACAAGACACAGATTAGTGTGGAAGAGTCATTAAATGTAGCCAAAATGTCCCTTCAAGCATATGAAAAAGATTTTGATGCTATTTATGTCAGCGAATTCATTCAGGCGCTACCAACAAGTTTGTCCACTCAAGAGTCTACTATTGAGAATGAGGATTCACTTCTGAATATCAAATATTCTGACGTTTCTGATACCAAGATGGAATATGCTAGTTTTTCTTGGATTAAAAAAATTGGTGGAATCACGGTGCCTAATTTATCTGTTGCACTTTCGGTCGCTAAGAATGGATTAGTTACTAAATTCTTCGACAATTTAGAGCTGTATGAAATTGTTGTTGCTGATGATTTAATTTCAGAAGAACAAGCGATATCTATCGGACAGGAATATATTGAAAAATATGCTACTGAAAACGATAGAAAAACTGTTGCGGTAGTATCCAAGTTCCAGTATTCGAGAGATTTCAAGTGTACTAGAGGAGATAGTTATACATTATATCCACAGTGGGCTATCTCAGCCAATTTCTCGGAAATCGGTAAAGAAGGCGTTTATGGATACAGCGTTCTGATATGGGCTGACACCGGAGAAGTGCACAGTTTCGAACCACAAGGGACTTTCTTAGATAAGAGTTTGATGAATGAGACACCTTCGAACTCTGTACCTATGATGATCGGAATAACACTTACTCTCACACTGGCAATTGTCGCAATCTACTTGTATAAGCGAAAACACATTGAAGCAAAAATAAAAGTTAGAAATTCGGTTATCAGGAAAACAAGTGTTCTGCTAACTATCGCATTTTTATGCAGTTTGCCTATGCTACAAGTTTGCAATGCAAGTTCGTCAATGATCTTTGGATCAAGAGCAAGTCTACCTGATTATGAAATAGAGATAGACACTACTCTTGCTGGAAACATAGCTAGCGCTTCTTCAGCAGCAGGATATGATACGTATAACTGGTATGGATCATCAACAACCAGAAACAATCTCTATATCGGTGCTTACGGCTATGGAGAATTTTTTTCACATAGTTTTTTTGTGGGACATGGAGATGGTGGTAGTTCATCAGGATGGTGGTGCTTTGTTTGGCCTTGGCATTACCATGATACTATAGCAATGTATGACGATTCTGGCAACTGGATACGGGATCACGATATATTCTGGAACTCATTCTCTGTAAATATTAACAGTAGAAAGGCTGTTGTCTTTTGGTCCTGCCATCTCGGAGAAGATGCTATAGGCTCAGTTATAGAACATCCATGTCGTACCGAGTACCATGCTATGCCACAAGCATGGAATCACGATCTTTCCTTAAGTTTAAACGGGTATAACAATCCAGATAGTAGCGGTCAGGCTTTCATTGGTTGGATCGGAACGGCCCCATTCCTTTCATCAGATCTATTCGATGTCGAGGATATGGGCTACAATTTCTTACTTCGTTTCTATTGGGCTACTATGGTAGACGGAAGAACAATAAATGCTGGACTCGATTATGCTTCAAATGATCTTTTCGGTGTATCTTATGGCAACTGTGACTTGTATATTGGATTTGGCGGAAGTCAAATGTTAGTTTATGGTCAAGGAAGTATCTATCTATAGACTTGAATAAAAACTCTCAGAAGTGCAAAAGTTGTTCAACAAAACAATTCCGCAACTTTTTTTTAACCAATCCAGCTCATCAGGTTTCTTTTTTCATGATTTTTTGTCAAATAGATAGACGAGGGCTTCTTCCCAGCAATAACTGGGCTTTAGCAGAACCATGACTCAAGAGTTCTTTTGCTTTTTGCCTCTTTCAGTCCAGCAGTCATCTTGCTTAATGCCCTGCGTACCCTGTCTTCGGAGAAGTCTCTTTCACGACAAAGAAAATCTACCACACCTTCGACGTTGGGGTCAGTCCACTCCAGCTGGTAATCGTCCGTAACTTTTGGCTTAAGAAAGATTTCCCGAATTCTTTTAGGCTCAACAGGAAACTCTGCATCTTCCAGCTCATTCAACGCTTCTTCGATGCTTCCATGCTTTCTTATCAACTTCAAGGCAGTCTTCGGTCCGATGCCCTTCACACCATCAGGATTAAAGTCCGTTCCCACAAGCATCGCCACATCAATAAGCTGCTCGCGGGTAATCTCCAGTTCCCTGAGAACATGCTCCAGCTTCATAACCTCAGGCACAACCTCCACGTAAACCCGCTTTCTCGGAAGCTTACGCCTACCACTAATGGTAACGTTTCTCACCAGAGCAGTTGCACCAAAAAGAAGGCTATCATAGTCTTGGCTGCCACAGTAATCAGCTGCTCCCTTAAGTGTCAAATAGGCGGCTTGAGCTTCGCCCTCTGACGGGGCTTGAATCCATGGCACGCCCAGCTCTGTGAGGAGCCGTTTTGAGTCTTCTGGCATGTAATCTTTGAGTTTTGAGGTCATCTGGGCGTAGCTTCGTGCCTGCTCAATTTTTCCTTCTTTCAGGGCTTTTTCATACTTGACCAGAGCCTCAGCCTTGACTTTGGCTCGACGTTTAATCTCCACCTCTTTTAGGGTCGGCGGAGCCCCATCAAAAACGTAGGCAACCTTAACGCCCTTCTCAACCAAGTTAACTGTTCGATAAAACAACCCGCTCAAGTGGCTGGTGATTCTGCCTGAACGGTCTTTTAGGGGTGTGCCGTCTGGCTGACGGATAATCGCCAAAAACTGATACAGGGCATTGTAGGCGTCGATTGCTACAGACTTTCCGCTTAGACTAGTGAAATCAATCTTTGTTTTAGGCGCCAGCGCTCTGAAATTTACACCCAACTTCTGTGCCACCAGATACAGGTTAAAAGGCTGAGCCACAAAAAGTCTTAGACTTACTCTTTTGGGCTCTCCGTTAGTTCAACTCTTCTTTTCCCTTTGGTGCGGGCTGCCACATATATTCTTCCCTCAATCTCCATCCGCATCAGAGTCTTGTTCAGCTCACTGAATCCAACGCCTTCGTGAGTTCCCTTCAGTATATCGAACAACTCTACATCCGTCATTGGACCCTTCCGCTCAAGAGTCTCCACTATCTGCGTATAGAGGGGATGAGACTTCCACGTTTTCATCATATTATCCATTCAACTCCAAATTGCTATGCCACGGGTGTCGTGGGTTTCTTCAACTGGCGAATATTCTTCATGAAGCCCCTGTACCAACTCTCCATGTTCGACATTATAGAGGGACCAATCTTTTCAGCGGCTTTCCTGAAGTCACCGCCAGTAACCTCCTTAGCCTTTATGTCCCTCCGCAAAGCAATCAATCCTGCTTCTCTACAAAGGGCTTCAATGTCTGCGCCAGAATACTTCTTCGTTAACATAACTAACTGAGCCAAATCCACATCCTTCGCCAAAGGCATGTTCTTGGTGTATATTTTGAAGATTGCCAACCTGCTCTCCTGGTCAGGCTCCGGAACGTAAATCAGACGATCGAACCGTCCTGGCCGAAGAATTGCAGGGTCCACAATGTCTGGTCTGTTGGTTGCAGCAATAATAACAACATCCTCCAAAGAGACAAGACCATCCATCTCAGTTAATAGCTGGCTGATAACGCGTTCTGTGACTCCGCTGTCTGCGTAGCCCATTCCTCTTCCAGGAACTAATGAGTCAAACTCGTCAAAGAATATGACTGCAGGCGAAGCCATCCTTGCCTTACGGAAAACCTCTCGTATGGCTTTCTCTGATTCACCTACCCACTTGGAAAAGACTTCTGGACCTTTTATGGTTATGAAGTTGGCTTCACTTTCTGTGGCTACTGCTCTTGCCAGCAAAGTTTTTCCGCAACCTGGAGGACCGTAGAGCATGATGCCTTTTGGTGGTCGTATTCCCATTCGAGTGAAGACGTCGGGGTTCTTGAGGGGCCATTCCACAGCTTCTTTAAGGTCTTCTTTCACGTCAGTTAAACCGCCAACTTCTGTCCAACGAACAGTGGGCACTTCAATGTAGACTTCCCTCATGGCTGTGGGAGTGATTTCCCTGTATGCGGCTAAGAAGTCTTCCATTCGAACTTCCATCTTTTCTAGAACACTAGGAGGAATGCGCTCGTCTTCTAGGTTTATTTCTGGCAGGTATCTGCGTAGTGCCTTCATTGCTGTTTCGCGGCCTAGAGCGGACAGGTCTGCTCCAGTGTAGCCGTGAGTCATTTTGGAGAGTTTCTTTAGGTCAACGTCTTCTTTCAGGGGCATTCCTCTGGTGTGAATCTGCATTATTTCGTAGCGTCCCTTTTTGTCGGGTACGCCAATTTCGATTTCGCGGTCGAATCTTCCAGGTCGTCTCAAGGCGGGGTCAAGGGCTTCAGGTCTGTTTGTTGCGCCTATGACGATGAGGTAGCCTCTTCCTGACAGTCCATCCATCAGGGCGAGAAGCTGAGCCACAACTCGTCTCTCGACTTCGCCAGTTACCTCTTCCCTTTTTGGGGCGATTGCGTCAAGCTCGTCGATGAAGATTATGCTGGGCGCATTCTTTTGAGCCTGCTGGAACATTTCACGGAGTCTAGCCTCTGACTCGCCGTAGAACTTGCTCATTATCTCTGGACCGTTTATTGAATAGAAGTTTGCTTCAGACTCGTTTGCAACTGCCCGTGCTAGAAGTGTTTTGCCGCATCCCGGGGGTCCATGTAACAGGACTCCTTTTGGCGGGTCTATTCCCAGCCTTTGGAAGAGTTCAGGGTGCCGTAGGGGCAGTTCAACCATTTCCCTTATCCGCTGTATCTCCTCGTGGAGTCCTCCGATGTCCTCGTAGGTTGTGCGGGGTACACCTTTGGTTTCTGGAGCGGGTTCAGCCATTATCTGGATGGTTGTGCCGTGGCTTATTCTTACAATTCCGTGGGGACGCGATTTCGTTACTCGGAAGGGAATAGCGTGGCCTAGCATCATGACTAGGGTGGTGTCTCCTTCCACAAAGGTTCTTTCCATAAGTCTGTTCTTCACGAAGTTTGTGAAGTCCTCGTCCACATTCAGTTTCATGTCTATGGGCGCTAACACCACGGTTGTGGCGTTGGTTACCTTTGCTGGCCGGATTACGACTAACTCGTGCATTGCCACTCCCGCATTTTTGCGGGTGAATCCATCGATTCTGATGATTTCTCTGTTTTGGTCTTCAGAGTAGGCTGGCCAAGCTATGGCTGCGGTGTTTCTTTTTCCAACAATTTCGATTACGTCGCCCGCTGAGATGCCAAGTTTTTTCATGGTCTGCTGGTCGATTCGGGCGATTCCTCGGTAAACGTCACGTTGTCTTGCGTCTTCTACTCTAAGCTGGACTTCGCTCATCTAGATTTCCATCCATTATGTGTGATTGTGAAGCTCCACGTTTTTCGTGGGAGGCTATTCATATTTAAACTTTGACGAGTTAGAGTCTTGTTACGCCTAGCGTGTGTATCTGACCGACTTCTGGAATGTCCATGATTAGTTTCTCTGTTTCGTCCACAATTCCGTCTCTTTCGGGTAGAACCATGTTAACTTTTAGTGCAGAGAGACCAAAAGCTATGGGCTCTTCAGCGAAGCGTTGAATGGCAGCAACATCTGCTAGTTGCTTCTTGAGTTTCTCTTTCAACACTTCAAGGTCAATTGTTGATTCGGACGGAAGAATTTTGTAAGCAATTACTATCTTTCCCATATTATTTTTCTCTCCTAAATTCCTGTTAACGCATTTCTGTCACATTATGAAAGTAGACCAAGCACTGCGATAATGTGAACTAGCAAGCTAGACGAAAAGCTGACCTATTAACCTTACTATGCAAGGCTCAGAGACAACAATCAGTAACTTAATTCAGAAAGATGATGCTATATGTGGTCTGCAAACAAAAATTAGCATACGATTTCGTGTATGGAAGCTTGTTTTGGCTTACCAGAACTGAACAATGACTGTTTTGGGCTAAATTTTAGCCCCCAAACCCAAAAGATTAATCATCCCATTCGTAACGTTTCTTCTTTGTTTTCATTTTTTCCAGATTACAGCTATAGCAGATTCCATTATGGCAACAGATAACCTCTCCACAATTAGAGCATTTCCACTTTTCCCGTTCAACTTCCAGAAAGTTATCTAAACCATTCTCCTTGATGTAATTCAAATTATCAACCATATTCATTCGGTACTTCTCATAGCCTTTTCCAAGTTTGATTATGAGTTGGCATGGAAACTTGTTGCACTCGAAACAGAATTCCACTTCATTGTTCAGAAGCTTGTCACATTTTTTCCGGATGAAAGAACACTTCTTGTCTCTAGGACGACAACCAATACAGTAGGGTAATTTGACGCCTTTAGATTTGGTATCGTTTACAAGAGCAAGATAATTGCTACACACATTACAGTTCATACCACAAACAGCAATTAGCTCCGCCTTCAATTCAACAGTACCCCATCTATATAGCTATCAAATGAAACCATATGTTTCTTCCCTTTGGAAAATTGTTTGGGTTAAGTTTTAGTCCCTAAACCTAAACTTTAAAGGAATCGGTTACAAAAATGTAAATGTAATTCTTTGTTGTTTAAGGTGTAGAATAATGTATCGTAAACAAAAATTGGCTTTGATTATCGTTACTATACTTACAATATCAACAGTCTCTGCCGTAATTCCCTCTGGTTTCTCAACAATAATCAGCAGACCCACCCTCTACCTTGACAACACACCAACAGACCCCCTGACCGTTGAGGCAGGCTCACACGTCAACATAACCACGACCGATATGATGATAACTGGAGCACAGGTGTGGCTTTGGCTATCCACCCAAGGAGGCTCAGAAGTAAAAACAGCCGAAGGCGATCGCTGGTATGCGGGTCCATTCTTGTTAAGTGAAGTGACTGACACAGTTACTGCACACACGTACACCTTCAGCAGCAATGTTGTTCCTGCACCATTCAACATGGAAAGCAGAACATACACTTACGTAGTAGGCAACGACTGGATTAACGGCACAGTGCCACTTCTTGTTCAAGGTTCCGATGTAGACTACTGGATAAAGATTGCAGACGTTTCTCCCTCTGATGCCATTGTAGGAACAGAAATCGGTGTTTCAACAAACCGAATCAGATTTACTGCAGGCTTTAGTGCAAACCCGCTTACAGGTGCTCCAGACACTCCAGTAACAGTTAGTGGCTATGCCGTTTTATCAACCAAGCTCTATAACATAACTCAGGGTGGTCTATTAGCCCAAGGGTTAGTCGGCTCCACTACCAACAACGCTGCTGGATGGCTCTGGACAGGCTTCAGCACCGCTTTCGATGTACTTGACTTGAAAGGAAAAACAGTCAGTGGACCTACAGAGACAGGCAGCATCACAATCAATGTAATTGAAAACGACACTGCCGCTACGGTAGCCACTTTCACATTCACTCAAACAAAGCGAGAAATCTATTTGCCAGCATCTAACTTCCAGGCACATGGAAACGACTACGCAAGTGGACCGCCAATACTAAACACTAGCGCAACATATGGGCTCGTGCTCAACTGGTTCCCATACATGGGCAGCGCCGATGTATACTTGAATGATACGTTGCTGAAAAGCGGAATATCGCTCAATGCGACAGGCGGTGTCAGCACTACAATAACTACTCCGCCGGTTAAAACAGGCAACTACCTGCTCAGGGTAATTGACAACCTTGGAACAGAATACAACTTTACGGTAGTCGTGTTCATGTGGACAAACATCTACTTGACTCCAGAATCTGGACAGGTTGGCGACACCTTCACGGTAACGGGGGTAAACTTCATCGACTATATCGGTCAACAGGTAACAATATACTTCGAGAACAGCATTGCTCCACCATATTACATAATGTTGCTAAACTTCACAGTAACCAGCTCAATCTGGTTCAAAACACTTGTAGTACCTCAATCATGGGGCGGCACCCGCAAAATCGAAGTGCGGAATATCGACGGCACATCAGTCATTACATTTGAAGCACTCAACGTAACCCCAACATTAGTTTTTCCAGAAGAATTTCATGAAGTGACTGTAGATGAGAACACATACCTGATTGCGACGCGTAGCAACTCAACAATATCAGACCTTACTTTCACTCAAGGAGAAGCCAGTCTCCAATTTACTGTTGATGGAATCACGGGAACACCCGGCTTCTGCAACGTCAGCATTCCATCCGAGTTGATGTCAGGAACATTCACAATCTTCATAGACGACATGCCCTTAGTTGAAAACATGGATTACACACAAACCTTCAACGGCACCCACTACCAATTCAGCATAACATACGAACACAGCACACACACCATAGAAATAGTTTCAACCACCGTAATCCCTGAACTAACTTCACTCGCACTTATGCTTACATTCATCATAGCAACAATAGCACTATTCATATTCAACAGAAGAAACAAATCAAACTAGAAGCCTAAATACAACAGTATCATAATCGGCATAGAAAGGCGCACCCATTGTTTCAATTAGATACTCGGTTAATTTAATGACCGCTGTCTTATCAAAAAACTGTTTATGAACAATTATGAACCGTACGTTGAGCCTTTCCAATTCTCGAAAACTTTCTTGAGTATTGCCTTCGTCAGTTAAAGATAGAACGAATTCTGAAGAGTCGGAGGAATCCTCAAACAAACGGTCTGCAAGTTTAACGATTGGAATGTCATGCAGTTTTTGTTTCTGTTCCAAATTCACTCTAGATAAATATCCGTCAACTAACGGTTTTTCGGAAGTTGTGCTCCAATACATGTACC
>PIXS01000375.1 GCA_003096255.1 Candidatus Bathyarchaeum sp.
AGCGGTCAGAGACCTCCTCGCAATAGAAGCATGGGGAAGGGGTAGAAGTGGTTAGAAACATGGAAAAACTCCTAAAAATTGAGCGGCCAACAAAACTGTCAGAAATGAAACTAGAAACCCTAGAAGTATTTCCGACCCTACCAAAACTAGACCTTACAAACATCGAAACCTGCACAGAACCCGCACTTGCAGTTCACATCGACTTAGGTCTAGACCAACTCGAAGAACCAGAAGAATAACTCTTCTGTTCCCCTAAATTTTCAAAAAACGCGCTTTAAACGTGACTTGGCCCGTCCAAACCTAATTTTCCAAGGTAACCCCCTTCCTTCAGCGGACACGTTACCTTTCTTTACCGCGGATACAATTTCATCAACACTACTACCTGAATCAACAACAGAATACGCCGAACCTATCTCTGGAGCATAATGAGAATCACTGCCGCCAGTTTGGGGAAGTTCTAAGCGTGTTGCAAACCGTTTGCTAAAATACGTCAAAACACCAAAGGGAACAGAGGCCGCATTCATCACTTCTATTGCATCATAACAACTTACGCTTCGGATTGGAGGCGACTTGTAAAACGAGTAAGGATGAGGCGCAACAGCAATCCCTCCAGCATCATGAATTTTTTCGATAGTTTCTTCCATTCCCAGCTTTTTGGGTATGGGAGTAGTCACGTTAAGTCCAAGAAGGTGGCCATCTAAGGTAGACACTTCGATTCCAGGAACAACGATTATGTCTTGGGTTTTCAGTTTCAGAGCGCCTTCTACAGTGTTGTGGTCGGTAACTGCAACCCCGTCTAAGCCTCTTTTTTTGGCAAAGGAAACAACCTGCTTTAACGTTATCGACGAGTCACTAGAATAGCAAGTGTGAATGTGAAAGTCTATTTTCAGAGCCAAAAGGGCTTTTCACCACTCCGTTACAGGTTGTTAGGCTTTTTGCTTTTTCAATTTAGCCCTAACTTGCTCTACTTTGGCTTGCAGTTCTTCTTCGTTTTCCTCAATTTTGCTGAACAAGGGTTTGGGCTTGTTTAGCCTGTGACCTGCAGGCAACGGTTTTTTTGTTTCGTTCCAGTTTTGTTCATGAACCGAACCCTCCAAATTAAGCAACTGCCAAAGCTTCTCTGAAGTGTAAGGAACAAAAGGCGCCATGATTACTGCAAGCTGCTTTACTATCTGAACAGCAACATAGAGGGTGTTTGCTGCCTCTTGCTTGTCAGTTTTCACTGTTTTCCACGGCTCCCTCTCGTTAAAGTAGCGGTTACCCAAATGGCTCAAACTCACAGCCACACGCAAAGCCTCCTGAAGCTTGAAAACTTCCATCCGCTCAGATGTCATGTCCACTATCTGTTTTGCTTCTGCAAGAACTTGGTTGTCCTTTTCGCTAAGGCCACTAGGAGCTGGAACTGCACTGTCAAACTGTTTCTTAATGAAAGTTAACGTGCGGTGAACAAAGTTGCCAAAGGTGTCGTTTAGGTCGGAGTTCACTTTTTCAATCAGGGTTGTCCACGAAAAGTTTGTGTCTTTTACTTCTGGCCGTATAGACAACAAAGAATAACGCCAGTAGTCTGCAGGAAACATTTCTAGGGCTTCGTCTATCCAGACGCCTATTCTTCGGCTTTTTGAGAAGGCTTTTCCATCAAACATCAAAAACTCTGTGGAATGAACAGACCAAGGCAAATTGTAATCCTGATCAGCTGCAAGTAAAAGGGCTGGCAAGATGATGGTGTGAAAGGGGATGTTGTCTTTTCCTATGAAGTACAAGGTTTTTGTGTTTTTGTTAAACCAGTAATCTTTCCACTGTTCTTCATTTCCCTGCTGCTTGAAATATTGTATAGTTGCTGAAACGTAACCTAGCACGGCTTCAACCCAAACGTAGATTGTCTTGTCTTCGGAACCTGGAAAGGGCGAACTAATTCCCCATTTGTTATCCCGCGTAACAGGCCGTGGCTTCAAGCCTTCCTTCAAATAGTTCAAAGTAAAATTCCGAGCGTTGTCAGGTAAGTTCTCGTTGCCCTCAACGTATTCTTTGAGTTTGTCACTTAGTTTGGGCAAATCAAAATACCAATGCTTTCGGGTTTCCACAGTTGGGCTACCGTCACAGATTGCACATCGAGGCAAAACAAGGTTAGTAGGCTCCAGAAGAGCCCCACAAGCATCGCATTGGTCTCCCCTAGCACCTTCATCTCCACATTTTGGGCAGGTTCCTTCAACAAACCTGTCGGGCAAAAATCTCTCACATTTTGGGCAGTATAACTGCTCGGTTTCTTGAGTGAAAATGTAGCCGTTCTCGTAAATCCTCAGCAAAAAGTCGTGAACAAACTCCTTGTGAACAGGGTTCTCTGTGCGAGTGTAGTTACTAAAAGCAATGCCCCATCTTTCAAAGAGGCTTGAAACTTGAGCGTGGTTTTTGTCAGTCAACTGTTTTGGTGAGATGTTTTGTTTAACTGCTTCTATTTCGATGGGAGTTCCGTGCTCATCAGAGCCTGTTACGTAAACCACTTCGTTTCCTTTCAGGCGGTAGTAGCGGGCTACTACATCTGCAGAAAGAATTGAGCTAACGATGTTACCAAGATGCGGAACATAGTTGATGTAAGGCCACGCGGAAGTAACCAAAATTTTTGCCAACACAACACACCTCAAGCAAACTTAGACAAAGCAACAGTTTCCTTACGAAGCTAATGTACTTAAACACAACGGAAGAGAAACTAAACCAAAAACAACGGTTTGGTTCCCATAAATAATTCACGGCATTCGCTGTTGTTTGTTGTTACGGAAAACTCTTCAATCAGACAATCCATTACTGGGAAGAGGAAATCGTTAATGGCTAACCCAAAGGACTCCACCCGTGATGCGCGGCAGTTGGTTGTTTTTGACGTTGAAGGCGTTTTGATACCGAAAAACCGTTACCTGGTCTTTGAAGTCTCCCGAAAACTAGGCTTTTTTGGATTTGTAAAAATTCTTGTGTTAGGTTTCCTCTACGAAGTTGGCCTAATGTCAATAGAATCTGGTCTTCGAAGAATATTTTTGATGCTAAAAGGACTAAACGCAGAAGAGGTTTTGGAACTTCACAAAAAGATACCGCTGATGGTGGGAACCGAAGAAGTCTTCGAAACATTGCACGCTACAGGATACAAAACAGCTCTCATAAGTTCAGGGCTTCCTACCCGAGTAGTGGAAGATTTTGCGTCCAGACTTCAAGCCGACTATGCCTATGGTTTAGACCTTGAAATAAAAAACGGAACGTTGACTGGAGAAATCGATGGCGACGTAATAAAGAAGGGCGGCAAAACCAAAGTTCTCAAAAGCATTCTGGCAAAAGAGGGGTTAACTTCGAAGGACTGTTTTGTTGTTGCTGACGACAGAAACAACATGCAAATGGGTCCTCACTGCAACAAGATGATAGGATACAACCCTGATTTTGTTGTAACCTCAAAATCTGATTTTGTTACAAGGGGCTCATTAACCGAAGTTTTAGAGCCGATTACGGGAACAAAACCGCCAACAATCAAGTCTAACTTGTCAAACCGAGGAGTAAGAGAGACAATTCACACGGGAAGTTTTTTGGTGTCTTTAATCTGCATTTACTTCACAGGCAACATACCCTTGGCTTCTCTGTTACTTCTTATTGCTGGAGTTTTTGCTTTCTCTGAGGTTGCTAGAGTTAGAGGAATCAACATCCCAGTGATTTCAGAAATAACATGGAACGCAGCTAACAAAGCCGAACTCTATGAGTTTGCAACTGCCCCAATCTACTTCGCGCTGGGAATTGCAATATCTCTTCTGGTGTTTCCCGAGCCTATTCGTTATGTGGCAATCACAGTGATTACCCTTGGCGATGGAGGGGCTCACATTTTTGGAATAAAATTTGGAAAAACCAAACTGCCCTTCAATAAAGGAAAAAATGTGGAAGGCAGTGCTTTTGGGTTCATTTTGGCGTTTCTGGGCTGTATGCTTTTTGTCGAACCAGTTTTTGCGTTGATTGCAGCCGCAGTTGGAATGATAATTGAGGGTATTCCTAGTCCAATAAACGATAATTTTACTATTCCGTTAGCAACTGGACTGGTTCTTTTGTTGTTGATGTGACGTGTTCGCGGTTTTACGATAAAAATAAAAGATTGCTTTATGCCATATAGTAACGACACCGCAATTGATAGCATTCAATAAAAGGAATCTAAGGAAGTTTTCTCTGCTTGGCAGAATCAGATAAGCTTGAATATAGACCAAGTTCTGTTCGTGAAGCCCTCACGGAAATTAAAGACCTCTCTGAAGTAATGATAGACCTAGCATACTCTGCAGCCCTTTTCAACAGTAACGAACTCGCAGAAGAAGTAATGGAGCTAGAGAACCGCGTAGACTACCTAGAATACATCATAGACATGAACACCATGCTAGCAGCCAGAGACGCAGACGACGCCAAACACCTTACTGCAGTAACCACAGTAGCCACGGCTTCAAACAAAATCTCAGACGCAGCCGCAGACATAGCAGCAATTGTCTTGAAAAACATTGGAATCCACCCAATTGTCAGGAAGGCATTTCAGCAAGTTGAAGAAAGGCTAGGCCGTGCAATAGTTAAACCAGAATCAATTCTTGTCAACAAGAAACTTGGAGACCTAGAATTAGCTGCAAAAATTGGAG
>PIXS01000376.1 GCA_003096255.1 Candidatus Bathyarchaeum sp.
GGTTACCATTCCGGTCTTGTACTTGAGCGTAGGGTCCGATTAGCTCAAATGTGCATCTAGGACTGAAAAACATTTCAATAAACCACCAATACCATGGAACCTTCTTTTCGTATTTTCCTGTTTCATCGGTGGTCACTTGAGCCAAGTAATCTATAGACACATGCTCGTCTTCGAAGTTTCTTGTGACGATTGCATCAGTAGGATTTTCAGGGTAGATTTCACCGTCTACTTGTCCATAGATCTTGTTTGCTCCAATAACTCTAGTTAGGGAACTTTCTATGATCTCTCCAGTGATTGCATCGACTATGAACACCTTTTCTAAAAACGGACTTGGATCATCTGTGGCGAGTATGAATTTCCTCGCTAACAGGTATGTAATTTTTTTATTTTCCTTTTTAGGATAGATGATTAGTTCAGCATTTTTGTGGCGAAGTTTTTCTTGATGTTCTTTTTCATAAGTTTTTTTGGCTGTTAATACAGCATCTTGTAGAGTCACTTTGGGCTCAGTTGGAACATCGATTTTTGGATGATAATTTGCCGAATATGATCCCATCTTTCCCTCGTTGGTGGCATCTATGCCTAGAGTCGCCTTGTGGATGGGTATGCCTTTGTAACGTTGCTGGAATTTAATGTACCAGTTATCACGAATTTTTTTCAGAGATACTAATTCCAGTGCTTCGGGTTCTACACCAAGAATTTCAATGTTTTCTTTGAGGAAACTTCTGAAGACCTTTTCGGCATTGTTTTTTGTGATTGCAGTTTGCTGAAATTCCGCAGAAAATTTGTTGATGTTAGCAATTTTTTTTGGTATCTTGGTTACTGAATTTAAAACAGTTCTTGAAGTAGCTGATATGCTAGGCATATCCTTTTCTACTTTATCATTTCCATTTGATGACACAAATACTCCCCCTGCTTAAAATTCATCTGATGGCATTAATAATTGTTATGCTGACCAGTTCTGTCAAGTCCTTGTCGGATTCTTGTTCTGTAAAAATTCGTTGGATAAAATTTTGCGAAACAAAATATAGCAAGTATGATAAGGTCATATTTTATTTTCAGCGACAATTTCACTAGTTAGGGTGTGTCCGTGTAGCTGCCTACCATTGTGCCGTCAGCAATAAACAAGTTTACGGTGTAGTTGTTTCCAGCTATCCAATTTTGTTCTATTGTAATTGTGCCTAAATCACCTGGTTCAAAAGTTAGACCGTGAATAGAGTCTCCTGTGATTTTGTTTTGTGTGTAGCCGTTTATTTTTACAGTGGCAACTGTAAGTGGTTTAGTTTCTGGGTTTGTAACGTGGAGAATAATAATGTCAGAGTCATTTAAGGTTGTGAACTCCATTTGTGTGACGACTAGTTCCTTTGTTTCCATAGGGACGATGGTCAGAGGACCATACATATAGCAGACTAAGGCAGACGCTCCAATTGCGACGCTAAGTATGATAAGAAGAAAATAGGCGTCCATTTTGTTGTTCATGAGAAAAAGTATTTTCAAAAATCCTATTTCAGAATTGTTAATCAAAAATATATAGCATAACTTAACGATGACGGCAGCCTCGAAGCTCGCTCAGGATTGTTTTGGGCGGATGTTGTTTTTCACATTTCTGTGCGATATATTAGGATGCTAATAGAGGTATATTGTTGAAAACAGTTTTTTTTCTGGAATTTTTTTGTGCAGCACAGGTTTTGTGTTTGAAGTTCACTCGGACATGTTATAGGTGAAGAAACGGTGAGTTACATCAATTACAGCTGCCTCTGTATTCTAGCTATCAGAGTATTTGTGGTGGGAAAAGCGTTTCAGTTTTTGGAATGCTTTTTTCGTAATGTACCTTATCCTTCACGAATGTGATATGTTGCATAGTAGATGGGAAATGAAGGAGATACACTGCACGGAGGGATGAGATGTCAAATCTAACAGCAAATTGGGGATATGAGGATTCCTTACGCTCCAAAAAACACAAAAAAATCGATAAGGAATCATTACCAAAGGAACTTCAACACAAGCTCAAATTAATCGAAAAAGCATTCCGTTGACAGGCAACAACACACTGTAAACATGTGTATCCTTCGGACCAGTATCCGATGAAACGTGATAAAATGGGGATAGGGGGAACATCAATAATTTTGAGTAAAATTAAACACCGAGATTCTAAAAAGCTACAACCCGTCTTATCAGATGAAGTAGTCACCTATCTCGATTTTGCTATTCGCCTTAAACGCTCATACGAGACCATACTGAAAATCCAAGACTACCAAAAACGAGAAAAACCGAAAAATCAAACAAGCAATTTGCGCGCCCCTTCACACTAACAAGCATCTTGGTTTGGAACTAAAATTCAGCTCATAAAAAAAGGGTGGAGTGTTACGGTTCAGATGAAGGTGAAGGATGTAACTCTCTGTTTTGAAGGTGTATGCTTAGGGGACGGATACTCAAACGCCTTCCGCAGTTTGGACATTTTCCGTCAGTTCTTCTCCTAAGACGATAGATGGGGATCATGTCCCATCCTTCATACAGCAGAGCCCCACATTGATGACAGACTACACTGAAACCCAACACTTGACACCAAAACGTAATCCCAAAAAACTAGATTTACTGCTTGCGTCCATCAGCACTCAAAGAAAGTAGAGAGCTGAACGAAACTAATTTTTTAGATTGTTCGAAAAAAAATTTGGTCAACAAATTCTATAAGCAAAAAATGCACAATAATTTTAGTGGCAAGGGACAAATAGCTGTTGGTAACGGAAGTAGAGTTAGCAGCTCGTCAATCAGACCTGTTGGCTTTGGCTAACCGAACCTGATATCACATGACTAGCATCATGCTAACTGAAACAGAGAGTGGGCGTGTAACCTCTCAGCACCGAACCTCGCTATCCTACGACCAAGAAGCACGCACGGTCGTATTACCTTGCCACCGCTTCAAAACACTATTTTTGCTAGAATCAGTGCACCCTTTCTCTAGTGTATAATCTGGTTTGCTCATAACAATTCAAACAGTCTATCTCACAATTGGAAAAAACGTATCCCTTTGAAGAGGGACTGCTGATTGGACCTATTTTCCATGCTCCCTTTGAACCCCTTTTACCCTTGTTTTTCCACACAAGCTTCTTCCCACAAATCATGCACTTTCCCCTACTTCTATCCCAAACCTCTTCTACGATGCTATTCCGAAACAACATTTTTCCTCCAAAGCCGAGCATCAGCTGAGAGGTTCTCAATTTTAAAATTAAGTTTTTTTGAAAAGAATTCTTAACCATTTAGCAAAATATTTTTTGCAAACACAGATTTGTGTTTGGACCAAAATCTAGCCCTCCTCACAGAAAGTTTTTGTATGTTTCAAGAAGCTTCGAGTTTTCTTGCCGTAGAACCATTTTCGCACTATTTTTTCCCTGA
>PIXS01000377.1 GCA_003096255.1 Candidatus Bathyarchaeum sp.
AGCACCAGTTACGGCATTGTGCTCTTTGGGGCATATGAACAGAGCGTCGGCAATGTCATAACAGAAAACACCATAACAGCGCATATCCGCGGCATTCTTTCGTGGGACGCTGAAGGCACAATCATTTCTGGCAACAGCATAACAGACAACAAAGAGCACGGAATCTGCTTGTACGATTCCAACGGAACCGTTGTCTCTGGGAACACAATAACAGACAACCTGATGAACGGCATCATTATCCAAGGATACCACTATTCAAACAATAACACCATTTCCGGCAACTACATAGAAAACAACAAGAACGGCATACTGTTCGAATACGCCTGCAACACTACTATCACAGGCAACAGTATAAAATCAAACACGCAGTGGGGGCTAATCCTGACCTATGACGGCTTCTATAACCGCCACTACGGTTTCTATCCAGTCTCAAACAACACCTTCTATAACAACAACTTCGTCAATGACCATCAAGTACTTTACAGTGTCACAGACCAAACCGACAAGAGCCTAACAATCGACCACTGGGACAACGGCACAGCAGGAAACTACTGGAGCAACTACAACGGCACAGACAATGATGGCAACGGAATAGGCAACACCCCCTACATCCTCAACGAAAACAACCAAGACAACCACCCACTCCTAGAACCTGTTTCAGTTCCCGAATTTCCATCATGGATGGTCTTGCCCCTGCTCCTTGTCGCAACCTTGGTGTCTGTAATCTACAAAAAGAGACTGACAGCAAATCATCGTTCATATTAGGAGCCTAATAGAGGTACATTGTTGAAAACAGTCTTTTTCAGGGTGACTCGCTAGCACATCGTTGGTCAAGAATTCTTGACTAAGGTCTAACAGAGAATCTGATTACGTTATTTTTGTTGGTCAAGAAATCTTTACAAAAAATGTTTTATTAGTAGCACCTGTAGGCAGCCTGTCAGAGTGGCTGGTATGAAAAAAATTGGAACTTCAATAATTCTACTTTTTCTAGCTTTTTCGTTGTGCTGTAGTTTACAGTTTGTTGGCATAGGTTTGTTTCCGCAAATTGCCATAGTCAGGGCAGAGCCTAGGACGATTGTTGTTCCTGACGATTACTCGACTATTGGCTGGGCAGTTGGCAACGCCTCGGAAGGCGACACCATATTCGTGAAGGAAGGCACATACCGTGAGGCTCTGCTGATTAAGAAGTCGCTGTCGCTTGTGGGTGAGAACAAAGAAACAACAATTATCAACGGGCACAATGCTGGACCTGCCCTTTACATCCAAGTGGACAATGTAAACGTGACAGGCTTTACGATAATAAACGGTGAAGAGCCCCTTCCCCCGTCTAATTTGTTTC
The DNA here is from genome assembly GCA_003096255.1 of Candidatus Bathyarchaeum sp. The sequence goes on from PIXS01000377.1 coordinate 1,340, forward strand.
CCTATGGTACTAGACTTGCGGGAATACACATGCTCAGTGTAAGTAACTGCAACATAACTAACAATGTTGTGGCAAACAGCGGTAGAGGAATCTGGCTCTATAACTCACATAATATCCGCGTTGCTGATAACCAGATAAGAGACAATCAAGAGACTGGCATCCACCTTGAGTCCTCTTCTAACAGCATAATAGTTGGCAACTCTGTGGAAAGTAGTTGGGGCGGCATTATCCTCAAGGATTCTGGCAACAACATCCTCAGGGACAACAGTGTGTTGAATGTGAGTGCAGGCTTCAAGGTTTCTGGTGGTGAACTCTCAGAATTTCTTAATGATGTTGATTTCTCAAACACGATTGACGGCAACGCTATTCATTATTTGGTTGACCAAAAAGACTTGACCATAAATCCGTCCACGTATCCAAATTTGGATTTCGTTATCTTGGTGAGATGTACGAATATTGTTGTTGAAAACTTTCAGTTTACTAACGCGCATGTGGGAATCCATTTGGCATACACTGACGAATCGACCATAATGGGTAACATTATAACTGGTTCAAGCGTCAGGCTCGATTATTCCTCTCACAACTTGCTAGTGAACAATACTGCCGCAATTCATTTGGAGTCTTCGCATTACAATAGAATAGCAAATAGTAGTTGTGGACTGGATCTGCGGAGGTCCTCTTACAACATAATCACTGGTAACAATGTTTCAAGGAGAAGTTTTGGAATAAATCTTAGTTTCTCTTCCTCCGATAATCATATAGAAGGGAACGATATAGCATACAATACAGACGGCGTTTTTTTCTACGAAGCTGGTTATAACAACACCATACTTGGAAACAACATAACACACAGTGGAGATAGCGGCATCTGGGTTGAAGGCACAAGCCCCACCTCAGATTATATTCGGATAATTGGAAACAACATCACAGATAGCGCCAGATGGGGTATCCTGATGCGTTCTTCTTATGGCAACACCATAGTTGGCAACTACATAGCAAACAACCAAAACGGGATCCAAATCTCTGGGGATAACGGTCAAAAATGCCACGTAGTAGGAAACCACATAGCAAACAATGAAGAGGGAATCCGAATTCTCACACAATTTGGAAGCGAGTACTACCACAACAGCTTGATTAACAATACGCTTCAGGTCTACTGTGGGTCAAGAAGCCTCAGTGAACAAACGTGGGATAACGGTTATCCTTCTGGCGGCAACTACTGGAGCGACTACACGGGAGTAGATGCTGACAATGACGGCATTGGAGACACCCCCTACACTATATATGAGAACAATGACGACAACTATCCGCTTATGGCTCCATTAATGACCTTTGATGCTGGCATGTGGGAATGGATCAGCTATAGTGTTGACGTCATAAGCATCTCTAATATTTCAAGTTTCAGTTTTGACCCTGAAGACACCAAGATAAGCTTCAGTGTAGATGATGAGGATGGAACAGCCGGCTTCTGCAGAGTAACCATACCAAAAGACTTGCTGGATGCGGAGGGCGACTGGGCTGTCAATGTGGACGGCAACCCTGTGAATCCATCCATTAGTAGCGACGCAGACAATTCGTACCTCTACTTCACCTACAACCACAACAAGCAAACCATAAACGTAATCGGAACACAAGCAATCCCCGAGTTTCCTTCATGGATTATCTTGCCTCTGATCATTGCCGTAACTTTGGTGATTCTAGTCTGGAAACAGAAACTGAATAAGTTAATCTTAAATACCATGTAAGCCTTAAGTGGCTTACGTAGAGGCGGCGGAAATGACCTTAAGTATTGGCTACCTCACACCAAGACAACTTCTAATCTGGGACCGAAGACGTAAAGGGCTTAAAGAAGCAAGCATCGCAAGGGAACTTCAGGTAAGCCGCCAAACAATTCACAGAGCCCTCAGCATCGCTCACCTAAAAATTTTGGAATCGCTTGAAGAGACGGCGCGAATAAACAAAATTAAAATCAAAAAAGTAAACCCTGTGAGAGGTTTTCTAATAGGATACAGCTCCCACTTCAAGACAGAAACCCTAATCACCTTTTCCACAAAAAATGGCATCCAAATCTGGTACAAGCATGAAGGGGACTGCAAGAACTGTGATCAGCTAAAGGAATGTAAGGAAACACTAGTCGCCGAAGCCAAAGAACGTAACATAAGATTGCCAGAAGACTGCTTGCCCTCCGATTATGCGGAGAAACTGTTTGCGGAAATTACGGGTGACAAAAAATGACCAACAAAAATGGTTTTTGGCGTTGGTGTAGAAATCCTCCAGAAATACCTAAGACTAAACACAAAAAATTGCTTGTAGGTTGCTTAATTTGTTCTGTATTGGGCGTCAGTATGCTTGTAAGTTCAGTCGCATTCTATGGTGGGTTTATGAGTGGGCAAACCAGCACCATTGCCTTATCAAGCGCTATTCTGTCTGTGGCCAATTTAGCAGAGGGACCATATTATATACAGAACGTAACTTATCAGCCGATAGCAGAAGCCAACAATTCAACCGTAGAAAATTATGACATGTGGATGAGGATGATTCAAGAAAATCCAAGCTTTGAAGTCCTGAGTTTTGGGGGCGGTAGAGGTCGTGGCTATGACGATGTTGCCAGTTTGAATACAACTGTAATTAACATGGGAGACCAAAATTTCACTGTCACATCCATCGAAATTTATCGGGGTGATTATCTTTTTGCGTTAATAGAAGGACCCTTTACTGTAAATGCACGTACTGTAGGAATCGTAAACTTCCAAGTCTACAATCTAACAGAGCTATCAAAAATCCACGAGCAGCTGAAAACTCGAATCTACAATCAAGAAAATGAACACAACGAGACGTTATTCGGTGGGCAAGTTGTTTATCATGTCATATTGAAAACTGCAGAAGGTGTCACTGATACTTTTGAAACATTTGTTTTCCCACTGGTCAGTTTTTAGTCTGGGTCTTTTTGAGTTGGTGTGTAGTTTTTGGTTTGAGTTAACTAGAAAGTAAGCCTTCCATGGCTTACATTTATATAAACGTTTTGCGATATTGATTTTTGGATACCATAATAAAGGAAAGGGGAGAAGCCTTTGAGTACAAACTCATTCATAGTTAACACCGACAACATCTCAAAATATTTTGGAAACATCCTTGCACTAAACGACCTAAACCTACAGGTGCCAAAAGGAATAACCGGCTTTGTAGGCAGAAACGGGGCAGGCAAAACCACAGCCATCGGAATCCTGCTAGGACTAATCAAACCCACAAGGGGCAAAGCCACCGTTTTTGGCTTAGACTCATGGAACGACAGCTTCAACATCAGATGCAGGTTAGGCGTCATGCATGAAATCAATGCGTATCCTGGCAACTTCAGTGGCAAACGTTACCTTGAGCATGTTGCTCGGATTTATGGTGTATCACAGGCTGAGGAGCGAATCAAGGCTCAACTGGAGGCTGTGGATTTATGGGATGCACGTGAGAAACCTATCAAAACGTACTCCGCAGGAATGATTCGTCGTTTAGGTTTAGCCCAAGCATTAATCAGCAATCCTGAACTAGTTATCCTTGATGAGCCCACAGCCAACATCGATCCTATTGGCCGCGCAACATTTCTTGGTATAATAAAAAGAATGCACAAGGAACAGGGCACCGATTTTCTGATATCGACCCACATTTTGAGCGATTTAGAGAAGGTATGCAGTTGGCTCTCGATAATAGACGCAGGCAAAATCGTTGAGCAAGGTCCCATAGGTGACCTAGCAGCAAAGTATTCAGCGAACACATACAAGATTGTGGTTTCTGATCCCCAGCTTTTGGTTAAGAAACTCAAGACCGCTGAGTTCATAGAAAAAGTCTGGATAGAAAAGGACACCATCTACTGTCAAGTAAACGATGCAGACAGCTTTTACACTGAAGTTCCCAAAATTGCTGGAGACCTCAAACTGCAACTGAAAACTTTCCAGCTCATGTTGGGTACGATAGATGAAATCTACGCGAAGACTGCAGGGGGCAATTAAGATGGCTCAAAACAAGTTTTTGGGTTTAATGCGTTGGGAACTGGAAGAAAACTTGAGCCTGCCCCTGCTGGCTTTTCTTGTTGCCTCAGCAATTATCGCTACTATGGTTAATTATCGATTTGGTTCATGTTATCGGGAATATACTCGCCTGTATTATAGTTCGGGCACGGTTTTTCTTATTTCAAGTCTAGTTGCAGGGGCGTTCTTTGCCCGTAGTTTCGCCGGCAGTATCGGTAGAGGCACAACTAAGATTATGTTGTCCTACCCAATTAAGAGGTCACAGCTTTTCCTCTCTAAATTCGCCGCCCTGTTTTTGGTGACTTCCGTCATTTACGTTCCAGTGTTCACTATGCATGTTTATGTCGACGGTTTAGCTGCTTTTGGACCCATGATTCTTCTGTCGCTGTTCGGGTTATTTCTACAGTTAATGCTGACTTGTTCCGTTGCTGTAGGCATATCAATGGTGACAAAAAGCGAGGTTGTGTCAATTTTAGCCACTGTTTTGCTACTGTTCGGTCTTGACAGTGTTCTTGGATATAAACACATTCTAACTGCCGAAGGTAGGTTATTCTATCTTTTTCAGTATGTTGGTAACGAACTCTACGGTAAGTTGCCATTTTCAGGGTCGCCCTTAGTTACAGCAAATGACACACTGCTGGCTGTTCTCGTGCCGATAATGGTTTTTGTGGTCTTAATTGTGGCGTCTTTTGTGTACTTTACCCGTTTTTTGGAGGTTGACTGAAAGTGAAATCTTTGACCAACGCAGGTATAATCATCATAGTAATTGGGCTCTCTTTTCTAGTGAGCACCTTCTATAGGAGCACCACTGCGTCAGGAGGTTTCAGTTATGGTAGTGGAATGAGCGGTGGTTTAGCACCAAATACGTGGAATGTAGACTGGAATACCAGCCTGCCCTATACACCGAGCTTCCTTAAATATTTCTTAATTCCACGCGAACATAGAATGGACATACAAACTAACACGGTAATCGACGTGTATGTATTAAACCCAAGAGGTGTACAGCTGTGGCTTGCTGAAGGTAAGCTTGAGCCAACCTTTTCCTTTGAGGGTGTAAGGCAGCAGACCGTAACTTTCAATATCTATGACAGAGACGACTACTCGTTGCTCGTTTACAATCCTTCAGCAGAAAGTGCACCGTTCACGTTAAGCGTAAATGGACACGGTCTCGAAACAGACCTGTTGTACTTATCGTTAATAATCACAGTATTTGGGGCAGCAGTCACCCTTGTGTCGTTTATACCTAGAGGAAGTGGAAGCAAAAAACAGAATTTAGCTAAGAAGAGGCCTGTTTTTCCTGTTACTGTATTGGCGATTCTAATGCTGTCCTTGCCAACTGCCTCTTGTGCTGCCCAGTTTCAGGTATCAAGCACTCTTGCCCCAAGCTGGATGAATGAAGGCACATACGTTGACTACGATTTCACGCCGCAGGCTGGATATTCAAACGGAGTTTTAGAAACATCTGTTGATCTATCAGTTTCTTTTCTGAATGGCTCCCGAATTAGG
>PIXS01000378.1 GCA_003096255.1 Candidatus Bathyarchaeum sp.
CAGCAACTGATACGCTTTGCTTGCTGGTTGAGGCAACTTGTACTCTGCTGCTTTCCAGAGCAACGTTTTAGTGCCCTGACCCCGCACAGTACCCAATGAACCAGTATGCCGACACCTAAATACCACATCTACATCCAATACGCCGAACCCGACAAATCAGGCTACCGCTTCAACCTCAACCGCGAAGAACTACAACGCACCTTCACCACCCCCTACACTGAGGGCAAACCCTTCTGGTTCACAGGCAGACTGCTAAACCCCGCCAAAGTCCAGAAAGTCTTAATTTTCTGGTCCTACGACTCCGCAGAAAAACTCGTCCTACCCAACCAGGAACCGCTCATTGTTGCTAAAGACAAAAAAGCCGCAGCAGACGCTATAGAAAACAGCAAAGTCAAGGGCGCATATCTCTGCACAGAAAAATACCTGCCCCAAACCCGCAAAACAGCCGCGCCGTCTGGGAAAGTTGTGCCCGTTTCTGCCCGACGCAGGGTGCTTGTTGCTTGTGGTTCCGACGACGAAATGAAAACTGCGCTCACAGAGGCGCTGGCGAAGCTCTGGTTGGTGCCCGTGGTGCTCTGCGAGGAACCCGGCTACGGGAGAAAAATCGTCACCCGCATCGCCGACTACGCCGACGTGGAATTTGCCGTGGTGCTGCTCTCACCCGACGATTACGTCTATGCTAAGGGCGAAGAACCTACCAAACGCAAACTCAAACCGCCGCAGGATGTCGTTTTCGAGTTGGGCTTTTTGCTGGGCAAACTCGGCAAAGAACGCGTGCTTGTCCTGTTTAGGGAATCCGAAAAAGGCGAGTTTGAAGTAAACACCGACTTCGAAGGCGTAACCGCGGCGCCCTTTGATAACCGTGACAGCTGGAAACTCGCACTCATACGCCAACTCGCCGCCTGCGGCTACACGGTGGAGTCAGACAGAATCCTAAAATAACGTCGGCAATCCTCGTATCTTTTCATCACCTAACGCTATTTTAGGTGTTTTGCTTGATCCATTAGGCTCGCTTCGTTAATTAGATAGGTCTATTTTGACCTCACAAACTGCTCCAGTTCCATTACTAGTTATATTGCCAAATTGCTGTCCATTAACGTGAATTACATAGAAAGCGTCGTATTTACTAGCATTTTCATTGTATGTTAATGCCCCTAAATTAAAAGTTACTTCACCTTTGTTATTAGTGTGTAATACAGCGTTCATTTCTGGAAGTTGCCGAGTATTATCCATAAAAAGGTGAGTGAGAAAAACTTCGGCGTCTGTCATAGGTTCAGTTCCATTTGTTACTTTAATTATTATGCTATTGGTTGGTACATATTCAGAAGTTAAATCCATAAACGTCCCATTGCACTCTGTTGTAACAAAAGAGATTGCGCCCATTTCGGTTAGCCTCATTTCAGCCCTTTGTTGTCTAGTTATGGGTGTCAGTGCGCCGTAACCTGTATCAAGTACCATCCATGTTCCGTTTATCTTAATCTCAACGAATGCATGGTCTTCTCCTGGAAAAGTAACTACTCTTGCATCAAACCCTACGTTTCTAAGAAACGTAGTTGTTGCCCTTGCGTTTTCACTGCATGCGCCCATACCCGAAAGTAGATACTTCCATAAATCGTCGTGAGCTCGAAATTGTGGTAAGTTATGCGTTGAAATATTACGTGTAAATTGGGTAATCGTGAGAATTTTTTCATTAATGTTAGCTGTTGCATTTGCGTTGGATAACGTAATGGTTTCATATCCCCAAACGGTGAGGTTTGGTGTTATTATTGAAAGAACAATTAGTAGGGTGATTATACCTGTTTTTTTCTTACTTAATTTATGTTTCAGTCCCATGCTTATTGAAGAAATATAGAGTGTTAGCAGAATTGGTATGATTAGGTAGATATAATCTTGTGCTGGGGTGACAAAGCACATCAAAATTATTAAAATGATAACTACAAAAAGCAAGAAAAGCAGTGACAGCATAATCTTATAATGGGGCAGAGTTTTATTCGAAGAATAGGTAACCAACGTTAATGAGAAGAAGAATAAAGCGATACACGCAGCACCATAATATTCGAGAAAATACAAACCAATTCCTATACGAGACACGTAATAAGGTAAAACGCCTATAAACCGTAGAAGAATAGTTACTGAAAAAATGATTGAAATAATCAAGTAAATTAGAGCAATTTTGGTATAATTTACTCTCTTCAGTGCATTATCCAGTTTATCGTCAATTCTTTTACCAATTTGCGCTATTTGGGGTTGCATGAAGAAATAACCAACTCGCTTGTTCCACCATTGCTTTTGTATTTATGGGCTTATAAAATATGGTGTACGTGCACTTTGAGTTTTAAAGACTGACTAAACTGATAATTTTAATTCTGTTATCATCAAAAAGAGCTTTATTCCGCAATTCGACATTACTTTGAGCACAAAGCGCGGTTGTAGTCTAGCTCGGTAGGACTCCAGCTTCCCAAGCTGGCTACCCGGGTTCAAATCCCGGCAACCGCACTTTCTTTTATCAAATAAAGCTTGATTTGAGTCTATCTTATGGTAACTGTTTTCTGTAACTTGGTTAATGTTTTCTGTAACCATGTAGCCTGCGCTTTCAAGTAATCTAATTTCCGCTCTCACAGATTCAACTTTGCTTCTTATGCGGTGTCTTAGCACTTTACTATATTCTTGGCTAAAACAATTCGGTGCTTGTAAAAATTCAACCTCTTTTTGACTAAGCATTATTTTATGGGCTCCGTTGGTAGAAACAAGCACATTTTGGGCTTAAAAGCCTTGTTGTTCCGAGTTTTTCCGATTATTATATAAACAAAAGCATGCTATTAACAAAACATGTCGTATGGTCCATCAAAGAGTGGCCCGGGATACGGAGGGCATAATAGACGTGGCGGACCTGCTGGAAGAGGCGGCTGGGGTACTAAACACCCAACTGAAAAAGGGCATTCATTTAAACCCGTTGCATCAATACGAATACAACCGCAATCAATTGCTAAATCTGCATTGAAGCAAGTTATTTTAGCAGAACCATCTATGCGTTTTGTCTATGTAACGTGTGACATAGCCTACAATTTATATAAAAATCGTGAAAAAATAGAGGAGATTTCTGAAAATCTGCAGGATGGGAAGATACTTGATGCTTCAATATCTACAGCCACACTGACGGGAAAGCTACTTTCCAATAGTTTGTTACCAATCAAGGATGACATAGCGAACCTTATTGGGGCAAGCATCAATCTAGAAGACGAAGTAATCTCTGATGTTTTTGATGTAGCCATGGATAAGTTCACGGATTCAGAAGTTAACTTCCTCACAGAATACATGACAAAGAACAAAATATTCCAGCCGGAAATGAGGGAAAATTGATGAACACGCAGAATAGCGAACTTCCTAATGACAAACGTGCGTTAAGCTTCCTACAACTTTTCAAGATGCTGAAAAGCAAGATTAAAAGCGAGCTTGAAAAGGAAAACAAACGTGTCGATGATTGCTACATAAACCAATTATGTGCA
>PIXS01000379.1 GCA_003096255.1 Candidatus Bathyarchaeum sp.
CAGTGCTGGGAACATGCTTAGCAGTCCATAGGAAAAGCCTGTGATTATGTTGACTGCTGCGCCTGTTTGTGATGCTTCAGCTGTTTTGATTACTGGGAATTTGTCTATTGACGTGAAGTAATCTGTTGTGATTCCGATTACAACACCGCCCACCAATCCGATGACTGCTGCTGCCCAAACGCCAATGTTAATTTCCAGATACATTGTCATTCCGAGCGTCAGTAGACCGAAAATGATGCATGTTAGATATGTTCCCAAGTTGAGGGCTGTTCCTGGGTTTCCTTTTTTGCCGACACGGACTATTGCAACTCCCAAAATGGAAGCTATAACTCCAAGTCCAGCAAACACCAGGGGCACGTCAACAAAGGATATCCATTTGAAGCCAAAACCAACTAGGGCATCGGCTCCACCAAGGGTCATAACTGCAACAATGCTTGCCACGTACGAGTCGAAAAGGTCTGCGCCCATGCCTGCGACGTCACCAACGTTATCGCCAACGTTGTCGGCGATTACACCAGGGTTTCTAGGGTCGTCTTCTGGGATGTTCATCTCCACTTTGCCTACTAGGTCTGCGCCAACGTCTGCCGTTTTAGTGTAGATTCCGCCTCCAATCTTGGCGAACAGCGCCATTGCGCTTGCTCCAAAACTGAAGCCAAGAACTAGTTCTGGGTCACCAGTTAACGCATAAACAAGACTTAATCCAAGCAAAGCCAATCCAACTACGGCTAAGCCCATAACTGCTCCTCCACGGAAAGCTATGGGAAAGGCTTTGTTGAGTCCCTCTTTTGCTGCGTTTGCTGACCTGACGTTTGCTTTTAGTGCAACTGTCATTCCCAGTACGCCTGCAATCGCAGAACATACTGAACCAAAAACGTATGCTACTGCCATTATTGGGTTGAGAAATATTGCTAATACTACTGCTACTACAGCAACGAAAGCTCCGAGATATTTGAACTCCACTGTGAGGAATGCTCTGGCGCCTTCTTCTATGGCGTTCGAGATTTCCTGCATCTTCGCGGTTCCGCTACTTTGTTTGTTAATGTAGAAGTAAAGGTAAATTGCAACTAATACTGATACTGCAGCTGTAATCGGCGCGATTGTCCAATCAATTATCATCGTAATTTTACCATCCTCATTTTAGATTTATTAGAGTCTAAGGTTGTTTGCTTTAAGTTTTTTGTAGAACTCATAAACATAATCAATTTACTCAACATAATTTGGCATCTAAGCTCAAAATCTGAACATCATTTCGAACTTTACCTATTTTGTGAAATTTTTTCTTACTAACTGTAAGAAATGCTTTTTAAGCCAAGTCTCCTTAGAATTCAAAATCTTCAGTCTGTAATAAAGGCGGTTGAAATGAGCACTGAATGGCACGCTTTGGAAAAAGAAAAACTTCTAAACAATCTGAAATCAACTGAAGCAGGCTTAAGCGATGAAGAGGCTGGACGTCGACTCGAAGAGTATGGACCCAACGAACTTGTGACACAGGGCGGAGTAAGTCCCCTTCAGATATTTCTCGGACAGTTTAAGGACATATTCGTTGCCATGCTTTTGTTCGCAATCGTTGTCTCTGTTGTAATAGGCGAGTTTGTAGATGCTGCAACCATAGCTACCATCGTTATCCTCAATGCCATAGTCGGTTTCATCCAAGAATACCGGTCGGAAAAGGCAATGGAGGCAATGAAGAATCTCACTGCCCCAAAAGCTCGGCTTCTCAGGAACGGAAAAGAGGTAATCATTCCCTCACGGGATGTTGTGCCCGGAGACATCGTTCTCTTGGAAGCAGGAGACCGTATCCCCGCCGACGCCAGACTCCTTGATGTCGTTGACCTGAAAACAGACGAAGCAATTTTAACTGGAGAATCTACAGCCGTGTCCAAAATGGATGGGGTTCTTGACGAAAAAACGGCTGTAGCAGACAGAAAGAACTCAATTTTCATGGCAACCCACATAACTTACGGCAGAGGCAAAGCTGTAATCACTTCCACTGGTATGGGAACTGAATTCGGCAAAGTCGCCAAAATGGTTCAATCCGTAGAAAAAGTGGACACACCTCTCAAGCAGAAACTGACAAAATTCGCCAAAAAACTGGGCATGATAATTGTAGTCGTGTGTGCCATCATCTTTGCCCTTGAATTGTATGAAATCTTCTTCCTCGAAACAGGTGCCATAGGTGACATATTAGAAGCCTTTGAGGTTGCAATCGCTCTTGCTGTGTCAGCGGTTCCTGAAGGTTTGCCAGCTGTTGTAACAGTGTCTCTTGCCCTAGGAGCCAGAGAGCTAGCAAAACGTAATGCCCTCATACGAAAACTTTCATCAGCAGAAACTTTGGGCGCCACAGACATCATCTGCTCTGACAAAACAGGCACCCTGACAAAGGGCGAAATGACTGTGCGCAAAATCTACGCCAACAATAAACTAATTGATGTGACCGGTGCAGGTTATGAACCAAAAGGAGAATTCCTCCTAAATGGGTCTGCAATAGACCCGAAAGAGGACAAATCTCTTGACTTGCTGTTGAAAGCTGGTACCTTATGCTCCAACGCCAGCTACGATGGCCAAAAAGTACTCGGAGATACCACAGAGGGCGCGCTAATTGTAGCAGCCGCAAAGGCGGGAATGTCCAAAAAAGACCTTGATGATAATTATTCCCGTCTTCATGAAGTTCCTTTCACTTCCGAGAGAAAGCGTATGACGACCGTCCACCGTTCGCCTGAGGGACCGGTCTATACATACGTCAAGGGAGCCGTCGAAATGATTCTGGACCGCTCAGGGCACGTCCTCAAGGATGGCAAACCAGTTACACTAACGAGCAAAGAAAAAGAAAAAATCCTAAAGACAAACGAAGAGATGGCAAATCAGGCTCTTCGTGTCTTGGCTATAGCTTACAAAGAGTTACCCGAGGCTGGAACCAAGAAATTCAATGATGAGAAACTGGAGAGCGACCTAGTTTTCATTGGCTTGGCGGGAATGATTGATCCGCCCAGAGACGAAGCGAAAGGTGCCAACGAGAAGTGCCGGAAAGCAGGCATAAAAACTGTCATGATTACGGGAGACCACAAACTCACAGCAGTTGCCATCGCTAAAGAGTTAACCATACTGAAAGAGGGCGACTTTGCTTTCACAGGCGCAGAACTAGACAAGATGAGTGACAAAGAATTCAAGGATATTGTCGAAAAGGCAGTTGTTTACGCTCGTGTTTCTCCTGAACACAAACTTCGAATCGTAAAAGCCCTCAAAGACAATGGGCACATAGTCGCCATGACCGGAGACGGAGTCAACGACGCACCAGCCCTCAAACAGGCAGACATCGGCATAGCCATGGGCATCACAGGAACCGACGTCACCCGAGAAGCTGCAGACATGGTGCTGGCAGACGACAACTTCGCCACAATCGTAACCGCAATTGAAGGCGGACGAGCCATATACGACAACATACGCAAATTCTCCTTCTTCCTGCTGCGCTCCAACTTCGACGAACTCCTCGTCATAGGACTCTTCGCTTTGTTGGGTCTAGAATTGCCCTTAGCTGCTGGCATGATTCTGTGGATAAATCTGATAACTGACGGCGGTCCTGCCCTAGCTTTGAGTTTGGACCCGCCACAGAAAGACTTGATGGAAAGGCCTCCCCGAGATCCAAAAGAGGGCATACTTCATGGACGCTTTGCTTCGATTCTGATGAGCTTCTTTACCCAGTTCCTTGGAACTGGAGTAGTGTTCTTGGTAATGTTCTATGTGGTGGGAGACGGCGTTGTAGACAGTCCCGATTTCATGCGTGCGCGAACAATGGCTTTCATGCAGGCTACCTTACGTGAATTGATGGTTGTTTGGAACTGCAGGTCAGAACGGAAGAATGCCTTTAGGGTTGGGTTCACTTCGAACAAGTGGTTACTCTTTGCTGTCGTTGCCTCTGCAATCGCTACAATGATTGTGCCTTACACAGGCTTGTTCGGCACAGCACCCCTATCACTCGGAGACTGGGCCATAGTTATACCTCTATCGCTGTCAGGACTGCTGATATTGCCTGAAATCTTCTATAACCGGAAGATTTGGCGCTGGAGATAACTTGTAGCCCCCGGATTAGCTGCCTAGAAATAGGTAGTTAAAATCCATCTTTTCTATCTTTATCTGTTTTTCATAAGTGAGATAAGGTCTTAGCGTAAGCATCATTTTCTGAAGAACAATGAGCAAAGCCCCATTCAGTTTGCGATTCCTGTTTCACAGTTTAGGTCTTGGTTGCGTTAGCAGTGCCATCTTTCTACAACTGCTGGTCTTCTGGGATATATCTCAAACAGGAATTTTCAGGGCAACCGAGCAGAATCAAATGATTCTTTCCTTTGAGATTGTTTTAACAGTCTTTGCTTTAGTTTATTTTGTTTATCTGTATCAAAGTCTAATCCGTTCAATACGGTAAATACGGTTAGAATCTTTTTTTGTCGAATTTTGTTTCCTTCG
>PIXS01000380.1 GCA_003096255.1 Candidatus Bathyarchaeum sp.
ATGTCCAAATCAACATTTTGAGCGGACGCAATATACGATGCAGATTCTATGATATAGCCTTGGTTTGGTTTGCCTTCAAGTACGTCAATGTCACCAACAGGAGCAGCAACAAAGGCAACTTCTGCTGGACTGTTCTGTGCTTGGTAATCATTTACAAAGAAGGATTGCCCACCAAAAAGCGCGAGACCCAAGGTGCCTAAGATGCTTTTTTCTCGTTTGCGTGTGTTTACGTTTATGTTTGGTGCCATGTATGTCATGGCGCCGGCTTCTGCGGTTACAGATTCGTCTGGTTCCAAATTTACAACAAGCATCGAGTATGATGGTTTGTACTTAATTTCATATTCCATGTTTTACTCACGGCCTAAATTTTCTGTTAAAACTGTTTTGAACAACCAAATAATTGTATACTGTAGATTTAAAATTATCTTCAACTCTTTTGGGCATGTAGTAAGAGTTTTAAGTTAATATTTCGCCGTCCATTATTCTACGTTAACAGGTGTATTGATGCAGAATGGTTCGAATAGCAGTTCTTGACGAAGAGCGATGTGAATCCAAACGTTGCGGTAGAGTATGCCAGCGTTTCTGTCCGCCAGTAAGAAACAAGATTGAAGCAATCGTGTTTGAAGGCGAGAAACCTCAAATTGTGGAAAGCTTATGCGTAGGATGTGGTATCTGCGTTAGGAAATGCCCATTCAAAGCCATCTCGATAGTCAACTTGGCTGACGAACTTGAAGAAGACTGCAGCCACCGCTTCGGACCAAACACATTCAAGCTCTTTCGTCTCCCAACACCCTCTCCAGGCGTGGTCTTGGGATTACTGGGACAAAACGGTATAGGAAAATCAACTGCACTTCACATTCTTTCTGGAGAAATCAAACCAAACCTAGGACAGTATGATGATCCGCCAGACTGGACGCAACTGGTTCAGCATTTCCGTGGCTCAACCCTTCAAGACTATTTCCAGAAAGTCAGCGAAGGAAACATGAAGGTTGTACACAAACCGCAATATGTTGACAGAATATCTCGGGTTGTTTCTGGTAAGGTAGGCGAAATTCTTGAAAAAGTCGACGAACGCAACAAGCTAAGTCAGCTAGCTGAACAACTTCAACTAAAGACTATCTGGAACAGAAACCTGAAAGTTTTGAGCGGGGGAGAACTGCAGAGAGTTGCTGTCGCCGCTTCTATATGCCGAGAAGCAGATGTTTACCTGTTTGATGAGCCTTCCAGCTACTTAGATGTAAAGCAGCGGCTACAAGTCGCTAAGGCTATTCGTTCCCTAAAAGATGATGGAAAAACAGTTATTGCGGCAGAGCATGACTTGGCAATTCTTGATTACTTATCGGATCAAATATGCGTTTTTTATGGTGACCCCGGAGTTTACGGTGTAGTATCTCATGTTCATGGAGTGAGAGTTGGTATAAACATTTACCTTGAAGGATACATCCCAGACGAAAACGTAAGATTCAGAAGCGAACCAATCATCTTTCACGTTAAGCCTCCAGTTGCTGGGTTAACCGCTGGCGAATCACTACTTAAATGGAGCGAAATAACCAAGTCTTTTGGCGATTTTGAATTCAAAGCAATGCCTGGAGAAGTAAAAAGAGGCGAAGTTGTCGGACTTTTTGGACCCAACGGAATTGGAAAAACTACTTTTGTGAAGGTTCTAGCGGGCATAGAAGAGGCTGATTCTGGAGAAACAACCGCTGAAGAGGGAATGAAAATAAGTTATAAACCTCAATACATTTCGCCGCAGTATAATGGAACGGTTGAAGAACTGCTTAAAGAGAGCGCAGACAAAGAGTTTGGAACCAGTTTGTATCACAGTCAGATTTTGCAGCCCCTAAAGTTGCCAATTCTCCTTGACCGCGACATAAATGAGCTTAGTGGAGGGGAACTTCAAAGAGTTGCTATTGCTGCGTGTCTATCTCGAGAGGCAGAGTTGTATCTTCTCGATGAACCAAGCGCCTATTTGGATGTTGAAGACAGGCTTTCTTCAGCCCGTACTATTCGAAGGGTAATAGAAAACAGAAAAGTAACCGCGTTTGTGGTAGAGCATGATGTTGTAGAGCAAGATTTCATAGCTGACCGTCTCATGATTTTCGGTGGAGATCCTGGAGTTCGTGGCTTTGCTAATCCGCCAACAAATCTTCGGGACGGCATGAACAGTTTTCTCAAAGACATGACTATCAGCTTCAGAAGAGACCCACAAACAAAACGTCCAAGAGTAAACAAGGAAGGCTCAAGACTAGACCGAGAACAAAAAGAGGCAGGCGAATACTATTACATGCAAGAAGAGTGAAAAGGTCTTCCGTGTGTAGACAACAAAAATGTTTCTTGGATTTTGAGAATTAATACAAAAGATTAGGGAATTGTTTGATCTAACGGCTGCGTGTAAGTTTGGTTATACGCTTCTATTTCACTGATCAAGTCATCTGTCTGATCTAAAAGCATGTTTTCTAAGTCTCGTACTCGATCCAGTTGCGGTGAAGACTCTGTGTCTAGGGTCTGTTCGAATATAACAACAGCATAATCGACAACAACACATGAAAGTATCACTGCAGAGGTTACAAACAATAAAGCTGCTACAGATGCCTGCATTCCCACTCACCAATAATCCCAGAAGGGTTTGTTGTATATTATCGGTTATTTCAAATCGAATCTCATTCTACTCTTCACATTAGGTCAAAACACGATATATGACAAAAATAGACTCGATTTAGATGGGATGAAGCGAAACTATAATATTAGAAAGTGAACGAATTACTCAGGCACAATAACGGATGGTTTTCTTGTGACTGAAGACTGCTTTGAATGTCAAGTAATGGACTGGAACTATTTTTACCGATTAGCGGGTCAAGTAGCAAAAAAAATCAACAGTTCAGGATACAAACCAGACATAATTGTTGGTTTAGCACGAGGCGGCTGGGTGTTAGCTAGAGTTCTATGCGATTTTGTGGGCGTAAAAGACCTTTTCAGCCTAAAAGTTGAACACTGGGGAGTAACCGCAACACCAGACGGAACAGCCAAACTCAAACACCCACTAAATGTTGACTTAACTGGAAAAAAGGTGCTAGTTGTAGACGACATTTCAGACACTGGTGAAAGCCTGCGCGTATCTATTGAGTATCTTAAATCTTTGAATCCATCAGAAATTCGAACTGCTACACTACAGCACTTAACATGCTCCAAGTTTAAAGCAGACTATGTCGGGGAAGAACTGCCTTGGAGATGGGTAATATTTCCTTGGAACTTCACAGAGGACATGTGTACTATTGTTCCAAAAGTCTGTAAACGACTAGAACTTGACCTCAAAACTGATGTTGACGTTACACAAATCAAAAATGAACTCAAACAATCCTACGCGGTTGACCTAACTGAAGAAACAGTAAAAGAGATTTTGGAAGAGATTAAAAGACGAAACAGTAACGTTCCTG
>PIXS01000381.1 GCA_003096255.1 Candidatus Bathyarchaeum sp.
AAAGGAGGTCTTTGACTATGCGGCTGCTTTTGGCGTCCAGTCCACTCAGGGGCTCATCCAACAGAAGAACAGGAGGCTGATGAAATAGAGAAGCAATCAATGCAACCTTCTGCTTCATTCCCATCGACAACGTAGCTATGGGTGCATCAAAATATTTCTCCATACCAAAAGCGTCAGCCAACTGTGTTACTATAAGGCTGGCTGCATTTTCCTCAATTTTTCGTATAGACGCCACGAACTCCAAAAAGTCCCGCGTAGAAAGAGAATCATAAAGGATTGGCTTTTCGGCTACGTAGCCTATTCTTGATTTGACGTCAATGGGATTTTTTACGGGATCAAAACCGTCAACCGTGACAGATCCAGATGTGGCTTCTGCTAGACCAGTGATGATTTTGATGGTTGTGGTTTTGCCTGCGCCGTTAGGTCCCAATAGACCATAGATTTCTCCAGGCATGACTCGGAAGGTTAAGCCTGATAGGGCGTTGACTGAACCGAACTGTTTGGTAAGCTCAGCTGCTTCAATCAAAGGCGCGGACAATTGGACAACACACCTCATTATTGACGATAAACGCTTTGGAGTTTGCCGTTACTGAAAGTAATGTTTTGTTAATACAGAATTCATATTCAGAAACTATTAGTAGATTATATGCAATCACATAATGCCATGGCCCGATCAGTGGGTAAAAGTTAAATTTTCTAAACACTATTAAATATCATGAATTCTGAGGAAAGAAAAAGGATTATAGCGGATTCGCCGATTTCTTTCAACTACCTCAAGCGCTTCAACATCGCTGCGGGTGTTTTGCACCTTATCCAAGGACTATTGATGCTGATATTGGGAACACAGCTCGAATGGGAACGCAGCATCTACACTTTCTACCCAAAATTCATAATAGGTGAAGGCCCACCATTTCAAATCGTTATAGACCCACAGGTCTTGTTAACCGTAGGATACTTGGGAGTTATTGTTGCCTCTTTCCCGCTGATTTCTGCATTAGCACACTTTGCAATTGCATTCGCTAAAAACAAACAATACAATGAGAACCTGAAAAAAGGCATGAACCCATACAGATGGTACGAATATGCATTCTCTAGCTCCATAATGATTGTACTGATTGCGCTGTTCTTGGGCGTCTGGGATTTCTGGTCGCTGGTCATGATTTTTGTTTTGAATGCAATGATGATAATGTTCGGTTACCTCATGGAAGTCATAAACCAGAAAACCGAGAAAACAAGCTGGTCAGCCTTCATCCTAGGAAGCATTTCTGGATTCACACCATGGGTTGTGCTCTACGCATACTTCGTTGCCGCCATCCAATCCACAGGCTTGGACCCTCCAACCTTCGTTTACATGATATTATTCATCTACTTCTTCATGTTCAACATCTTCGCAGTCAACATGATTCTACAGTACAAAGGAGTTGGACGCTGGAGAGACTACCTGTACGGCGAAAGATTCTACATCATACTCAGCTTCGTAGCAAAATCAATCCTAGCATGGCTAGTGTTCATCGGAGTCTTTGCACCATTCTAATAACCACAAGCTTCAGGAAACTGAAGCCCACTCACCCTTTTTTTGAGGGCTAGAAAGAAAAGTTGTTTGATTATAAACCAGATTAGCAGAATGAGCCAGCATAAGTTAGAAACAGAAAAAGCATTTACGAACCAGTTCATTATAATTACTTGTGAAATGGGGGAGGTGAAACAGTGGAAAAGAGAAAGGCACCAGCATTTTGTCTGCTTAACCAAGATGATGAAAAGGTTTGCTTAGAAGATTTTATGGGAAAATGGGTTGTTCTGTATTTTTATCCAAAAGATAACAGCAAGACATGTACTCTTGAGGCATTAAGCTTCACTGACAACATTAAAAGTTTCAAAGAATTGGGTGCTGTTGTTATCGGCGTAAGTCCTGATTCTGTTAAAAGTCACAAAAATTTTGCTCACAAACACAACTTAGACTTAATTCTCCTTAGCGACACGGAACACACAGTTCTCAATCAATATGGTGTTTGGAAAAAGAAGAAAATGTATGGTAGAGAGTACATGGGCGTAGAAAGAAGCACGTTCCTAATCAATGATGAAGGATACATCGAAAAAGAGTGGACCAAAGTCCGTGTTAAAGGTCATGTGGACGAAGTTAAACAAAAACTAATGGAACTGAAAAAGTAGGTTAGGGCGATTTTAGCCCTATTTCTTGTGTGACATGTTCTAGTTTCACGGCAACCAAAGACGGATTAGTTGGAGTCAGTGAGCCCCATCCATCCTCTTTTTTGAAGCCATGCGCAGGCAGAAAGTTTGGCGAAAGCCTCTGTTCTCCTTCATCTGCAAGTTCCTGTAGTGCCTTGGTTCGTTCCTTTGGGTCAGTTACGACTTTGAGGGTGCCTCTTAGGACTATGAAGCCGTATTCGCTCAGGTCTTCTCTGTATTCTTCGATTTCGACGCAAACACGCTTGTCATTCTCGATTAGTTTCATTTTTGTACCGTAGTCAGTGAAGTGGAAATATAGCGTATCATCCAATACAACGTACTGGAATGGAGCCATGTACGGATATTCCTTTCCCTTGAAGGCGATACGGCAGAGACGCTGCCTTCGAATCAGCTTCCACATTTCCTGTTTAGTCATTTTCGGCAACTTGAAAACAGTCACAAATACACCCCACAAAACTTTACAACCATAATGTATGCTTGACTTGATACTTGAATTTTGTGACAACCACCCAGAATAAGCTTAAAAGCACAGAAAACGAACAAATTGCCCAGTCAGCTTCTGGAAGGTTGAGATTATGCAAAGGCCAGCAGGACCCCCAAAAATCGAATTTACCGCACGAACTAAAGTCTACATCGTAATTGTTGCATTGGTTCTTTCCGCAATCAAAACAATAATCCCTTTTCCGTATGTAAGTAAAGCATGTATGCTAGGATACAAGGCAGGCTGCTCTTTTGCTCCAATAAGCACAGTAATGCTAGCTGTTCCAGCAGTCATCGTGTATGTTTACGCAAAAAAGAAGAATATACTATAACAACCGCAGTAGCGGTTCAGGCTCGTTTTCCTTTGTTCCAGTAATACAGGAACAGTTCCTTAACCCAGTTTAGGAACATTGGGTCGCTTCCAGAAAAACATGCATAATCTACTCTTCCTCCAATGAAACGAAAGGACAGGGTAGCCTCTTTTTCAGTAACAGCCATAATCACGGGAACATCAGAGAGAGTCCTGTTTTCGAGGTTCGGCATTCTGACAGGCGGCTGAGGAGAAATAATCCTGTATTCCACTCCCTTTGGAATCTGTTTCGCCACTTCATCGAAGGGGCTAGGAATTGGCTCAGGCGATATCCCCCACATGAACTGTTCTGCTTCGCCTATAGTCGTGGAGGACTTGGTTACGCTTTCTACCATACCCATAACCAAGCTAGCTTTCGAAAGTTCGCCTATCCTGCTCACGAACTCTTGAGGAATCTGGGCAACATTATGGGTCAGAAAGTATTGCTTGTGCTCGAAAACAAACTCCAACGAAGCGGAGAGCTGTAGAACTAACTGACCGTAGGCTGTGATGGCGTATTTGCCGTCAGGCTGCTTCTCAACAAGTGCGGCTTCTTTTAGGCGCTGCAGTTGCCTGAAACTTTCAGTGGTTGTCAAGTCTAGTTTGCGTGCGAGGTCATTCATCTTCCAGCTTTTTTCGTTTAACTTGCGTAGTATGTCTAGTCTGCTCTCGCTTGCAAGCTCAAAAAACAGTTTGTCTATGCCTTCTTGCTGGTTTTCCATTTCTTCTCACCGATGTTAAAGCATTCACACTGTTGTGTACAGTTTCACAGTGTTAGCAAATAAAAGTAATCAACATTCGGCGACAACAGAGACGCGTGAGGCGACAAAGAATGAAACAGAATAACAAAAACGATGAACGCTTCTTCTCGGTGGAACTCAAGTCAAAAACGAACCTCAAGAACTTCACCATAGCCAACGGCTCCAACGAAAGCGTGCTGGTAGAAGGAACCATCGGCAAACTGGTGCAAGCCGCATTCGTGGAGGACATAATTTTGGAGGTTGTTGGCGAAAAAGGAGTTCTGAGAATAAACTTGGAACCGAAGGAACTGAAGAAAAAAGCTCAGGTGGAGGTGAAAAAACAAAAATGAATCCCAAAACAGTGGTGGTTGTAGTTGTGATTTTCCTTTTGGTCGTTTCAGCGATTAAAACAGTGATACCCAACAGTGACGTGAGCAAAGTCTGCAGACTGGGATACAAAGCCGCCTGCTCATTCACACCAATAAGCACTGTAATCTTAATAGCTGCAGCGGTAATAGTTTTCGTTGCAGCAAAAAAGGTGATGTGGATATGACCACAAAACCAACAACAATTTTTTATTTTTCTGCAAGCGGAAACTCCCTGGCACTTGCAAGAGACATCGCAGAAAGAATCAACGGAAAGGTGGTGCCCATACCCGCCGTTATTAGCAAAGAAACCATAGAGCCTAAAGCAGATGTGATCGGAATTGTGTTCCCAGTCTATTATGCATCGAACGGCTACGGAATTCCCCTCATAATAGAGCGGTTCGTCAACAAACTAGAAGTCCTTGATTCAAAGTACATTTTTGCGGTTTGCACCCATTCAGGCATGGCAGGCACAACAATCGAAAACCTCAAAAAAATGGTCAAATCCCGTGGAGGCGAACTTGCAGCAGGATTCTCACTAAATATGGGCAGCAAAAAGATGAATGACAAAAAACAACAAAAACTGCTGCACAACCAGAAAACGAAAGCTAACATCGTCAGCAAATATGTTCTTGCCCAAAAAAGAGGCACCTACGAAACAAGGGGCACACTACGCAAAATAGCCTACGCTCTACCATTATACATTCTCACTAAACCAATAT
>PIXS01000382.1 GCA_003096255.1 Candidatus Bathyarchaeum sp.
AACGGGCTGATTGGTCCAAACGTTTCAGGCAAAACAACAACCATCAAGCTAAGCTTGGGGCTTATCCGAGCAGACTCTGGCAGTGCAAAACTGTTTGGCCTTGACTGCTGGCAGCAGTCCCTTCAGGTAAGACAAAAAATTGGTGTGCTCTACGAAAAAGTTGCCTACTACGACCATCTAACAGGACTTGAACACCTCATTTTAACTGCCAAACTTAAGGGCGCTCCCAATCCCGTAGATGAAAGCAAAAAAGTGCTAAAACTTGTGGAACTCGAACAAAGCGCATACAACCGCAAAATTAAGGGATACTCAGCGGGTATGCGCCAAAGAATTGGCCTTGCTCACGCCCTTCTAGGAGACCCCGAACTCGTGTTTCTTGACGAGCCCACCTCTAACTTGGACCCACTGGGACGTGCAAAGGTAATTGAGATAATTAATGTGCTCAAAAAAGAGCAGGGAATCTCTTTTCTGGTTTCAAGCCACATACTGCCCGAGCTTGAGCAGGTCTGTGAACACGTTATTCTGATGCATAAAGGCAAAGCAGTGCGTGAAGGCGCGTTGCAGCAGTTGCTTGGGGAAGTTTCGCCAAACACTTTCATGATTAAAGCTGAACCCGCAGAGCCTTTGATTAAACTGCTAAAAGCCTAAGCCTGCGTCAAAGAAGTTCGACTAGAAAAAGGAGCAATTCTTGTTGTGGTAACTGACTCAAGGGTATTCAAGAAACGTTTGCCCGAGCTTGTTTCCAAAGCAAAGGCTTCCCTTGAAGAAGTCAAGGCAGCAGGTAAGGACTTAGAATCATTGTTTAGAGCAGCTGTGGGAGGTGCCTAAACTGATAAACACATTACTACTAAAAGCGGAACTACAAAAAATTTGGAACAGACCCATCTTTGAACTGGCCCTAGGCTTTGTTTTTTTCATGGCCCTTGGAAACTCTTCATCACTATTTGAAATTGCAGTTGAAACATCGTTACAATCCACTTTCACTAGGGAGGCTACTAACTTTCTAGTGCTCAATATTGGTTTTCAGATGCTTCCGCTGGTTATGTTCAGTGGACTCTTGGCTTCCTTGTCCTTTGCCCAAGATTACGAACAAGGCGTGATTCAGACACTGTTTTCGCTGCCTGTGTCTCGTTCCACAGTGTTTGTTACAAAGGTTGTTGCAATAGTAGTTCCCTTGACGCTGATTTCTTGGGGCTCCACAGTTTTCGTTATGCTCATAAACTATTACAACACTGCAGCTAACACCCTTTTGGTAATGCAGTTTACTGCTTGGGTTTTGCCAGTAATGTTTCTTGCCATCTCATTTTACGCTGCATTAGGTGTACTCCTCTCTTTGATTGTCAAAAGGACGGTTCGCGCGGCTTTCATCACTATCCTTTCTGGGTTTTTTTTCTGGTTCATAACCCAACTGCGAGAAAACTCCATTGGCAAGTTAGCAGAATACTTGAGCTTTACACCCTTCAAAGCGCCCATGGCTACTTTGGGTCGGTTGATTGGTGTATGGTATCCTGAAGAAGCGTTAGAAAACGCGTTGCCTGGGTGGGGTTTTCTTGTTTTGATGTTGTTTTACGTTTTGTTGTTGCTGGTGCCAACTTACATGTATTTTACAAAACAGTTTGAGGTGAAAGAATGAACATAACACGAATAGGTACAGTAATTCTCCTGATTGGGGTAATCTTCTTCACTCACGCTTCAGCGTCCCATATTTCAGGATACCACACTTACTCCTATCCGGTGAACAAAAACGAAACACTAAGCTACGTCATACTGGTTGCACCCGTAGGTCCGGCACAAATTGTCATCGGGGGTGCAGACTACAGACCGATTATTGGATTGCCTGCAGGAGTCGGTGGTAGCAATGTTGTGGCTAACGTATCGGTTCATGTAAAAATCACTGACCCACAAAACAACACGGTAGTTGAACAAGACGTCATCACTCCGTACCCTGTGGATTTCGAATTCAAAGAGCGTGGCTCGTACACCGTTTCCATCACTAACAAGGACCCAGAAGAAACCAGCATGCCCATAACCGTAATATTTGAGATGCTTGACCCAAAAAACAAAGAAACAGACAAGTTTCTGGTCAGCCAAATCATAGTTGCCTCGGGAGCAGTGGTGTTTCTTGCTGGTTTGGTCATAACCTTGGCACTAAAACACAGACAAAAACAGAAACTGACTTAGGAGAAATTAATATGACCCTAAAAAACCGTTTAGAAGCATTTCTTCGGGGATGGATTCCTAAAGACCCCAACATGCCAAAAAAGATACAGGTGACAAAATCCAAAACCTCACCAAAGCCGTGGTGGTGGAAGCCACTGTGGGTATCTGCAATACTGGTAGCAATCATTTTCGCCGTTGTCAGCTTCTTTATTTTGGACACTCCTATACTAAACATAATTGGCGGGTTGGCTGCAACGGCTCTTGGCATGGGGTTCTCATATTATATCCGTGTTAGACCCTCACTGAATGTCAACAGAGCCATCTTTGTATTTCTTGGAATTAGTCCGATTGGGTTTGTGCTTTGGATAATCAGCACCTATATCCTAAACAAAGTCATAGTAACCGGTGCATCTGGGACTCCTGCATTGTTTCTCGCAACTGGCGCAGTTAGCTTAGCGGTAGGCGCGCTAATAGGAGACTGGATAGGAAAAAAAAGACACTACATCCTTCCACTTTCTTTTTAATTTAACTTTGTAAGCCTTCTTTTTTGCCTTTGTTCTGGTAGATAAACATTTAATAACATCAAGTAGCACCAAAGCTCATAATGGTAATACCTGTAAGCAGGTTTTAACACTCAAACCTTACGGGAGAACCCAAAAATGAGCAAAGACGCAACAATAATAACCCTTCAAAACGTTTCCACGGTCTACGAAGGCGAAAGCAGACCCGCAATAAAAGGAATAAACCTATCCATCAAACAAAACGAGCTGGTCTACGTTGTGGGTCCAAACGCGTCAGGAAAAACAACCCTCCTCGAAACAATCAACGGGCTTCTTCCACCGTTTAACGGAAAAGTAACCGTGTTCGGATCAGACATCCAAAAAAACGGAAAAAAAATCAGGTGCC
>PIXS01000383.1 GCA_003096255.1 Candidatus Bathyarchaeum sp.
AAGAAAATAGAAGTTAAAGGAAAGAAAAAAACAACAATCAACGCTAGCGATAACTAGAATTCCAGAGTTCTCTCCTCTTGTGGACAGATAATGCTTTTCCACTAGGCAGTGGCTTCATTAATGGATTTGTTATCGGGACCTGTTTTAGATGAGCAAAAAATTGCCCAGCCACTTTGTTATATGGGGTAGTTTCCGCATATTTTGCAGAAGCCGATTTTTGTGTCTACGTATCCTTTGCATAGGGGACATTTTCTGCCTACAGGTGTGCCGTAAACTTCTGAGGGTTTTCCGAAGGTTTTTCTGAAAATCTCGTAGTATACTAGTTGCTCTTTGGAAGTGAGTATCACGTCGTCTTCTTCTAGGACAAGCTTCTTTTTCTCATCAAACTCTGCTGTCGGCATCTCTTTCTCAAAATAGTCTGGCAGAACCCATGTTCCAGTTCCCCGTTCCAGAGGCGCCTTTCCTCGCCAAACCACATCGTCGGGAATAAAACCATCATAAGCTTTACGGAGAAGCCACTTGCCAAACTTCTCGCCATTATGAAAGTTTACTTTGAGCTTAACAGGCAGATTCTTCGCAAAATCCATAAACAAGGGATCAAGATAAGGTTGACACACTTTCACGCCAATAGAATCGCCCATAGGCGTAGAGGAAAAAGCCATTTCGCCCCACATATCAGACAAAGCCTTAGCAAACTCGGCTTCGGACAGATGGAACTGCCAAGGATAACCAAAAAGCTCGTCCAAAGCATCGCCAGTGAGCATGCTTTTGAGACCTTTCTCTTTAGCCACTTTTAGTCCGATGTATGCTGGAAGAGTGTTTCTGACATCCATAGGATCAAAAGTCTTCAACACCTTCACCACGTCTTTTGCGGCATCAATTGCAGCTTCCACGTTAAAGGCGTGGGTTTCGTGATTGAGTTTAAGAAACTCGACCATTCTTTTGACGTACTGGGTGTCTTTGGGTTTTCCCTGCTGAAAAGCAACAGTTATTGCAGGAATATCTGAGTTAAATTTGACTGCCTCATAGGCTATTATGCTTGTGTCAGTTCCAGCTGAAAACAAAATTCCTTCAGCCATATTGTTTTTGACAACTGTGTTGACTAAGGCACGAGCCTCGGGCAAAAGTTTAGCTAAATCTTGTTCATTGGACGCCATTTCATCTTTCTCCAATTTACTATAACTTGAATGGTGACTATTTTAGTCTTCAATTCCAGTTTCCTGACTCCAGAAGGTGAGGCTACTCCCACTTTCATCCGAGTTTATTCCTATCATGTGAGGCTCCCCACATTTTTCGCAGGTCAACATAACAAGCTCTGGCGCGATTCTAGAGACTCTGAAAACAGTATTTTCGCAGATCATGCATCTTGTCTCGTTCTTCATGGACTGCCTTACGGGTCTTTCGGTTTCCAAACAACATTCACTTTTCATATTCAAGCCCCATTTTGTTTAGCTCCGTGTGAAGTACCATGGCTCATTAAGTTCCGTTTCAATGCAAGTTGATTTTGTTTCTTGTTTGTATTCGGTTTCTTCTATATCGTCCATGGTCACCTACATTCACCACCATTCAATTAAAACCCATAATATTGGAAACAACTATATAAAAATTATGGAAAAATGAACACTTATTCTTTCAACAACATTTATAAATGAATGTTACGTGGGCGGTCTTCCACAAACAAAAACTTCAGCCAAACAACTGGAGAACTGTAGGACATTGAAAAAACTTTTAACGAAACCCCTCAACTATTACTGAGGATTAACAAGTGACAGAGTGCCCCCGATGCGAAACCAAAGTATACGCCCCAACCAAAACATGGTCCATGGCTGGCAGACCCAGCAGAACAGGTGAACGATTCAAACTCACAATAGGACTCTTCACATGCCCCAAATGCAAAAAAGGATTCCGAGAAGTTCTAGGAAAAGAAAAAGAGAGAGTAACTCTTAAAGGCATGGTAAATGAGATTAAAGGAATTGAAAGGAGGCTTATGTACACCTTGGGGGACCTAAAAGAAAAAATAGAAAAACTAAAACTTCAGAGATCAGAACTTCTGGACCAAATAGAAGGACTCAAGAGAGCAGGCCAAGAAAAAGCCGACACCCTAGAAAAAGAAGTAGCCTCCCTCCGAGAAGAAGTAGAAACCCTGAAAGAGATGCTAGGCGACTACTAACAACAGCCAGAAACCAAAAGAACTATTTCTGCTATGGACTTTTCTTGCGGCGTGAATCAAGCAGAAGACGCTTCTTTATCAGGTCCTTAACTTCTTCATGGAACTGATAATCCTTTTCCAGTTTCAGGAACTCGTTACTAAATCCTTCGAACCCTATCGGAATTTCCAAACTCAAGGTAATGAAGGGCTTTCCCATCGCCATCTCAAATTTTCGTTTAGCCTCTTCATACTCGCCTTCTGGTTGTTTATCTCTAGATTCGATCCATTTCTTTACCAAACTATTCACATCCATAAATTGAATCGTACAAGCAAATAAAGGCTTGCAAAACCCAACTGAACAAGTCAGGTGATTATACCCACTTTTGTGATTTCAGTGAAACTCACACAGATTCCTTCACGTTTCAGGGCACCTATAGCCATCATAGTAACAGCACCACTTAAAGGCGTAGTTGCGCCTCCCAGATTTGTTCCGAGAATTAACGCCGACCATACAGCTGGCGAGTTTAATCCCGGAGCTCCACGAATTATCGGGGAAAAAGTTAGGGCAACTGCAATGTTACTTACAGCGGTGCTTGCAAGACCACTGAACCAGAGAGTTGTCATGCTTGCCCCTAAATCGCTTGTCCCAACCGTTTGGAAAAGTTGCGTCGACAAATCTTTCAAAATTCCTGAACTTTCCAAACCGCCAACCACGAACATGAATCCTGCGATGAAGAATATTGTTTCCCAGTCTAGTTTTTTGAAAATTTCTGTAGGGTCAGCCCCGCTTAGTGCTAATGCAAGGATGGCGCATCCTAAAGCCACAGCTTCTGGTCCAATCCCAAAGTTTTCCAGCGTCAAGAAAAGTAACACTAAAAGGATAAGGATGAAAATTGAGCGGTAGAAGAGTTTCTTGTCTTCAACGCTCTCCCAAGGATCATATTTTGGCAGTTCTTTTTTTTCGCCGAGCCTTGATTTGAAGAGCATATACAAAACAAAGATGGTTATCGCCCATAGGGCAATTTCACAAACTCCTAAATATCCAACGAATTCTGTGAATCCTAGCCCTGCGTCAACACCAATTATCATGTTAGAAACTGAACCAATCAGGGTGCTTGTTCCGCCCAGATTAATCATAATCATTGCAGAGATGAAGTAAGGCACAGGATCGTAACGTAACAGCTTGGTTATGGTCGCCATGGCAGCGGCTATGAGCAGCATCGCCGTTGGGTCGCTGAGAAATACTGAAACAACAGCTGCGATGAGGCAGACAGAAACAAAGAGTATGCTAGGATTTCCCCGCGAAACTTTTACAGCATACAATGCTCCGAAACGAAAGAGACCGCTCCGCTCAGCCACTTCCACTACAATCATGATGCCCAGTAGCAGAAATATTAGTTTCATGTCTATGAAGCCCAGAGCCTCTTGGTAGGTGAAGGCTTCGTATGAGGGCATGAGACCAAATAATGCTGTAAGTAATGCTCCAATCATGGCGGCGACGGACATGGGAACGATTTTGGTTGCTGAAATGAGAATTGTTAGAACATAAATGAGGATGAAGATGATTTGAACGGGTTCCATGTTATTCACTGTTCTTCTTTTTGTCAGCCATTTTAGCGAGCCCGTCTGCTACAGATTCAGCTTTTCGTTCAACTATTCGATAGAGGATTCGTCCAATATCATAGAACAGGACAATTATCATTCCAAGAGCAACATACGTAGTAACGATTGTCAAAGGGTCTCTGATGTTCGGCTCTAAAGTTGAGATAAGGGGGTAAAGAGCAGTTGTGACCAAAAGAATAACAATAATGTATATTGCATCTCTCGCTGCTCGCCTAGGAGACCTCTCTTCCTTTATTCCCAGCCGCTTCACAAAGATGTCAGTTAAAATGTCGCTCAACACCAAACCGTCCGCCAAGGCACGTATCAGAAAAATGGCAGTGAATATCAACGCAATAGTCCCCACTAGCGTGTCAGCAGTCATTATGTTGATTCCTGGAAGGGGTATGTCTCCCATCAGTGGCGGAACAATGGTGTTTATCAAATAGAATATGATTGCCATGACTAGACTCATCGTTAACCGAGGAAATCTTCTCCGAACCTCTTCACCAATAGGTTTCCCCACTAATAGTCCATCCTCAAGAATACTCGTATGATTTAACATTCCACGAATATTAACACTGCGGATTAGAAATCAACGAATTTATCCCATTTTTTGGACGAATTCCACATTTTCCTTATACACCACTTACGTTTTCAGCATAGACCGCTCCGCCTACTAACTGACCGGACACGAGGGGGCAGGTATGGTCCTTTTTCGCTTGGTCTCAGCTTTTGTTATCAACAGCCGAGAACTCAGACAGGAAAAACAGTGAGGGCAAGGTTTTACAGTTAAATAAAAAGATTTGGCGAGCTCCAACAGGTAATTTTTGAAGGATGTTTGGAGATATGCTATAAAAAGAGGGAAAATGTTAGATCAGGTCATCAGGTTTCTAAGAGATATACATTTCAACATCGTCT
>PIXS01000384.1 GCA_003096255.1 Candidatus Bathyarchaeum sp.
AAACTCCAAAATAGTGCGGGTCTTCTGGCGTGCCTGGACCTGGGGAGATAACGATTCGTTTAGGATCAAGGCGCATAGCCTGTTCGAGGTCAATTTTGTCGTTTCTGTAAACGACGGGTTCTCCTCCAAGTTCTCCAATATACTGGACAAGGTTGTAGACGAAGGAGTCGTAATTGTCAATTACCAAAACTTTCATTCTTTTCCACTTCCTGAAACTTCTAACGCTTTCATTAATGCCTGAGCCTTGTGCTCAGTCTCGAACCATTCCTTTTCTGGCTCAGAGTCTGCCACTATGCCTGCTCCAACCTGAATGTGGGCTTTGTCTCCGTTGGCGATGAGGGTTCTGATGGTTATGGCAAAGTCTGCATTGCCGTTGTAAGAGAAGTAGCCTACGGCTCCAGCGTATGGTCCCCTTCTTGTTGGCTCGAGCTCCTCAATTATCTCCATTGCTCTGACCTTGGGGGCTCCAGAAACTGTGCCTGCTGGAAAAACTGCTCTCAGGGCGTCGTAGCAGTCGCATTCGTCTCTTAGGTTGCCGACAACCCGCGAAACGATATGCTGGACGTGGCTGTATTGGTGCACCTGCATGAATTCTGGGAGGTGGACGCTTCCGAACTTGGACACTTTTCCGATGTCGTTTCTGCCCAAATCCACAAGCATCACGTGCTCTGCCCGTTCTTTAGGGTCTGCGAGGAGTTCTTCGGTCAGTCGCCTGTTTTCTGTTGGGTTTTTTACGTGGGGTCTTGTGCCTGCTATGGGAAAAGTTTCAACAGTCCTGTTTTCAACTCTTACGAGCATTTCTGGGCTTGATCCAACTATCTGATGTTTGCCCGACTTGAGAAAGTACATGTATGGTGATGGGTTTATTTCTCTGAGGTTGCGGTAGAAGCCAACAAGGTCGCCTCTGATTTGGAAATCGTAACGCTTGGAGAGAACAACTTGAAAGATGTCGCCTGCAGTCACATACTCTTTAGCTTTCTCCACGGCATCCTCAAACCGCTCCTTACTTATGTTGACTTTCAGTTGCTTGTGCGCCAGTCCCTCGTTATCGCTTGGCTCTTTTAGCACTTCAGCAATTTCAGGTAGCCGGTTCTCGTTCAGGTGATAGTATAGTGCCTGCCTGTTTCTATAGTCATAGACTATGCCATCATCAAAAA
The DNA here is from genome assembly GCA_003096255.1 of Candidatus Bathyarchaeum sp. The sequence goes on from PIXS01000384.1 coordinate 1,158, forward strand.
CTCCGACTTCAACGTCAGGGAAGCGCTGGTCGTCAACTGCGGTTTCGGGCAGTTTCTCCCAGCATCTGACCGCATCGTAGGAGATGTACCCTACGGCTCCGCCGATGAATCTTTGCTCTTTGAAGCCCTGTATGTTTCTGAGGGTTTCTTTGATTACAGCCAAGGGCTCGTCGACTTGTTTCCTCTCCTCGTCGCCGCTTCTTTTGTTGCGGATAATTGCTTCTCCGTTTTTGATTGTGATTGTTAGGGTTGGGTCGAATCCTATGAAGGAGTATTGTGACAGCTTCTTTGGTCCTTCAATTGACTCAAGAATGTATGTGCTTTCGTAGTTGTTGTAGAGTTTCGAGAAGATTTCAAGAGGCAGCTTTTCGAAGGAGAGTTTCTTGATTTTCAATTGGCGAGTGAATTTAGAATTTGTTGGCGTTGATTTGGATATGCCAAACATGATCCCTCATGACATGTCTCTCCTAAGGAACACTGATAGACCATAACGTCATATTTAAAGCTTCTGAGTACAAAAATGTGCCTTAGACCTTGTTAAACTCAACAAAGAAGCCACGACAAACTAAAAGACCTGAACAAGACCCTAAGTAGCTTCTACATAATCCCCTAAACAGGCGAACACCTTACGAGATCGGATGCGCAACTTTAATTAACACCCCAATGGAAATGTATGAACTGAACCGCCATGAGTGTTCGAAGAAAAAAACAAAAAGACGGAACACGGATGCCCGCTCAAGGCGCTGGGCTTCTACGATTCTTTGAAGAGGACACTAGAGGCGTTAAGGTTAGACCTGAAATTGCTGTCATCTTAGGCGTAGCCCTTATAGCAGTCAGCATTGTAGCAACATCCGTCTTCTAAAAGCCTTAACTTACTTTTCATGCAATACTTCGATGCGTTGAACAGCACTTAAGTTAACAAAAACTTCGCTTCTGTCTTCTCTGCTTACAATCTGCGGCACAGGCTGAGCTATTGTAGACCGCAACGTAACAACTTCTGCGTCAGAAAGCCAAATACCCGGAGGTTCCCTAGTTACGGCTGCCAATGTTCCTTCAAACCCGTAAGAAGGATCCAAAATTGCAACCATTTTTCGCCCAACGTGCCTCTCAAGAATCTGGAATACTGAGGGCGGAGGGGGTCCGGCTTTTGACATAGCCCTTCAAGATACGTTAAATTCGCCATAAAAGCTTTTACGCCCCAAAATTATGATTTTAAACATACTTTTGTTGCTGGTGCCTCTGATCATGGTGTCCAGTTTGTCAATGTTTATTCACAAAAATGTTAACAGGATTTTCCTGATGTAATGCCAATTGTGTAAAAACGGTCGTATTTTCTTTTTTTCGCGGAGGATTTAATTGGAGTAAACTGGCAGAAGTATAACATTAATATTTTTGTGGGTTTCCTAGAAGAAGAATAATGTAGAGAGGCATCAGGTTGACTGACGATTCAACAGATAAATACATTGACAAGGCTGTGAAGCGGTATTCCAAACTGTTTAGTCTTCCCTCTCAAAACAAGCTCATAATCTATCTTGGAGTCTTGGTTCTGCATGGCGGAATCCTATCACTACTGCCTCTCAGTCTTTCTCTTGAAAATTTTCTTGTCGGCTTAGGCTTTGGCGCAAGCTTTTTTGTCCTGACCCTGCTCTCCGACCTGATAATCCGCTACAGTTCCATGAAAAACGACCTCATTTTCAATCTGAGGCGCTGTTCCGCCCTCTCTTTCTTCTCCTCGCTCGTCTGGTTTGCAATAATCATTCTCGGCAGCTTAATTAGCGCCCTTCTGGGAGCTCCAGAGCTTTGGATAAGATTCTTCTTTCTAGGTTTAAGTGGAGCCCTTATCCTTCGTCTACTCGTTCTTTCAGTTACCTCCTTCAACGGATTTGTGGGAACCGTCTTCTCGTCCCTCTTGCAGCCCGCCCTAGCTGCCCTTCCCATCGTTTTCATGGGGTCTGCAATTGGATATAATCTGGAGATGCAGCTTCTCGTTTTTACTTTAGCTTCTGTTTCTGTATCTCTCTTGGCTGTCTTTGCCTTCAAATACGGCATGGACCAAGTGGGCAAAGGAATCGTTGGCATCGACTCTTCTGTACTCTTCAAAGCCTTCTTAGCTAACTGGACAGAAGACCTTGTCGCACCCTTGGAGAACTTCTTTGAGAAGCTTGGCAACGAAGAAGACGTCAAAGTTTCTTTGTTAACTTTCACAACTGGCGAGAAGGTGAAGGCGGTGATTGTTGTTCCTGCACTGCATCCAGGTCCATTCAAGAATCTTGGAAGCAGCCTTCTTCCATCATTGATTCAGACGAGCCTGCAGGACAAGCTTGATTGTGTTGTTTCTGTTCCTCATGGTTTAGTAGGTCACGAATTGGATGTTTCTACCCAAGCTGAAAACCGAAGAGTCATCCAGAACATACTCGAATTCGTCGGCGCCTCCTCAGCAAATTCTAAAGCTACCCCCATGGAGCGCACTGAAAGCGATGATGCAAAAGCAAGTTGCCAACTCTTTGGTGACTGCGCCTTTCTGACGTTAACTACTGCCCCGAAAACCATTGAAGACCTTCCTCCAGAACTGGAGTCCCTGATTGTTGGCGAAGCTGAGAAACGGGGGCTTTCTGTTCTTGCAATTGATGCCCACAACAGCATGGGCGGCTCCTTTGACCGAGATTCTGCTGTTGCCTCCTTCAGTAAATCTTCTGTTGATTGTCTTGAAAAGGCGCTGAAAAGCAAAAAGTCCTCATTCAAGGTGGGGGCGGCGACTGTTGTGCCCAAAGATTTCACGGTTCAGCAGGGGATGGGTCCTGGAGGAATAAGCGTGATTGTTGTTGAGGTCGAAGCTCAGAAAGTAGCGTACGTAACAATTGACGGAAACAACATGGTATCTGGGTTGAGAGACAAGATTCTTTCATCGCTGAAGCCGTTGGGAATAGACGACGGAGAAGTTCTCACCACTGACACCCACTCGGTATGTGGCATGATACGGTCCTCCAGAGGCTACAATCTGGTAGGCGAAGCAATCGACCACACGAAACTCATCAACTACATAACAGAAGCAACCAAGAAAGCTCTAGATAATATGGAGCCTGCTGAGGCATCGTGGCGCACCGAAACAATCCACGACGTCAAAGTCATTGGGGAACAGCAGATAACAGAGATGACTGTTCTGGCTGACAAAACCACAGAACGGACTAAAACCCTCGCATTATCCCTTTTCCCCGCTGCTGCCCTATCTTTGATTCTGCTTCTGCTTGTCCTCCTCTAAATGCTTAGATGTCAAAAAAATTTCCGAAAACCTTATTCTCAATGTTGCACCTTTTTCATAGTAGGTGTTTGTTTTGAGTTCAAAGGATGAGCTAGTTGATTTTTTCAAGAATCAAATCAAAATTGAGCAAACCATTGTGGACTCTGTAAAAGAAGGATTAACTGAAATAGAAAATCCCGCAGTCACGGGAGATCTGAAGGGAATCTCGTTAGATTCCTTGAAGCACGCACAAATGTATTCTTCTGCAATTACTCTCTTAACTAGCGTTCCTCAGGCGTTGACCGAAGGCAACCTTGACAAACAGAGAGAACTTGTGAAGAAACACATAGAACTAGAGGTAGAGGTCATACAGAAACTCGACAAGGCGATTCCCACAATCCAAAACGAGAAAGTTAAGCTTCTACTAAACGCAATCTTGTCCGACGAGAAGAGACATCACGCCCTCCTTAAGAATGTCTTGGAGATTCTCGTTAAAGGCGAAACCATAACAGACCAAGACTGGTGGGATGTCATGTGGGAAAACGTGCCCTTCCACGGAACCCCAGGCGGATAAAAACAAAAACTAAAAAAATAAACCGTTTGACTGAACGAGCAAAGGCAACCCCCTGACGCCTTTCTCAATCAGCCCAATTTTTTAAAGCTAGTTCATTTCGCAGTCTTTCAGCAATTTTTGCCAGCGGCGGTCAACTTCTTTCTGGATGTCTTCGAGAACGTGCTTGTTTTCGGGCTTGAAGAGGTGCCTGAATCTTCCCTGAGTCTTCAGGTACACATCCACTGGCTTCTTCTTCTCAGGTTTCATCGCTATTACTTTGCTTGGTGTCGACAACTTGTATTTGCCGTATTCGGCTTCCCATAGTGGAAAGACGCATGTTTCAACTGCTAGGCGGGCGATTTCAACAGATTTTCCTGTGGCGCTTCTCCAGCCTCTTGGGCATGGCGCAAAGGAGTGTAGGAATGCTGGTCCGTTTACTTCCATTCCTTTTCTGGCTTTTTTTACCATGTCTTTCCAGTGTGATATGCTGGCTGTGGCAACGTATGGCATATTGTGGGCTACCATTATGTCCGCTATGGGCTTCTTGTATTCCGCCTTGCCTGGGATAACGTTTCCTGCAGGCGAAGTTGTTGTCCATGCTCCATGTGGTGTGCCTCCACTTCTCTGTATTCCGGTGTTCATGTAGGCTTCGTTGTCGTAGAGCACATAGAGGAAGTCGTGTCCTCGCTCAACTGCGCCAGACAAGCCTTGAAAACCTATGTCAAAGGTTCCACCGTCTCCTGAAAAGGCAACAACGTCCACATGCTCGTCTGGTATGCGCCCCTTCTTTCTTAGAATCTTCAGTGCAGACTCTATTCCTGCTGCGTTGGCTGCTGCGGTTTCGAAGGCGGTGTGTATCCACGGTATCTTCCATGCGGTGTATGGGTAGATAGTTGAGACTACTTCCATGCAGCCTGTGGAGTTGGTGGCTATGATTGGTCCTCTTGCTGCCTTCATTACAAGGCGAAGGGCTATTGCTGGACCGCATCCTGCGCAGGCTCGGTGTCCAGACAGAAACTTTTCTTCTGTTTGAGCAA
>PIXS01000385.1 GCA_003096255.1 Candidatus Bathyarchaeum sp.
ATTTTACGAGAATCCTTATCTAAAACTGCAGCACAATCCAATAAAACAGGGACCGTCGGCTAGCATGGTCTAGGCTATGAGCCTCGGACGTTCGTGACCCCGGTTCAAATCCGGGCGGTCCCACCAATTGTTTTCATCTGATTTTTTGTACTATTTTCTTCTGTAAAGATGTTTGCAAAGGGGTTTAAGGGCCATTTAGTGTATGCTTTAATAAATGACGTGTCTATTTCTTTGATGCCCTCAATTTTTTTAATCTTTTTTTCTGTTTCAAACCAATCGTCAAAATCTTCTAAAGCGATTAAAACTCTCATATCATAAATTCCTATGTGGCGTATTGCGACTATTACATTAGGAATTTGTAGTATTTCTGAATGAATTTTTTGTTCTTTTGCTTTATTAGGAATTTTGATGAAAATTATGGCTATGGCCTTATAACCGAGTTTTTGAAGGTTAATTGTTATTGTTGATGTTGTAAAAACACTTTCACTCAATTTTTTATATTTGCGAATTACTGTTTGGGTGGGAATTTTAAGTTTTTTTCCAATTGCACTGAAAGGTGTTCGGGCATCATTCGTTAAAATTTTTGCAATTTGCAATTCTAAATCACCAAGTTTTGCTCGTTTTTGATATTTCACTAATGATTTGACGGCCTCATTTTTTCCATTTTTATTTTCATGATGCGCAATAACTAGATTCTCTGGGTGATCCAAATAAACAGGTTTTATCCAAATCAGCGGTTCGACATTTTTTACATGTTCACATTTTGCTATGTCTTCCATTATGTTGTTGAGTTCATTGATTGATTTCAACAACACACCAACTGCAATATTTTGGCGCCCAAAGTTTTCTAACACGGGACCTGTGTATGGTTTGCTTGTTAAAAATTTTTTAACTTCTTCTATTTTTTCTGGAGCCACTTTCATTGTAATGTCACATACATTGTCAAAGCCCAAACTGTATGGATTGACTTGCATTACTGCTCCATTTATTATTCCAATTTTTTGTAATCTTAAGGATCTGGCTCTAGCTGCTGCAATACTGATTTTGCATTCTTTGGCAATATCTGTAAATGTTGTTCGAGCCTCTTTTAAGAGTGCCCTTAAAATTGTCACATCAGTTTCATCAATTTTTATAGAATTATTTTCATTCATGGGCACTCAGAATATGGATGTTCCTGTTTTTATTAAAACTTTTTCCACCAACTTTCATACTGAATTTGTGATTATTTTTTGAATTATTATATATTTATTATAATTTATCACACTTTTTCAGCGTTTTCTGATAAGTTTTAAATATATCTTGTTTTGAATAGTCATCCAACAATTGAGGAAAAAATTGAGGAATGAACATGAAAAATATTAAGAAAACCACGAACTTTGCTACTCTTTGCTTAATCTCGTTATTGGCGCTTTCTGCTATTATTACAACTTTACCTCTTGTGTCTGCACAAGATGTCCAAACAAAAGCATCAGTTGCATACCTTGGTGCAATGCCTAATCCTGTAGGCGTTGGTCAACAAGTACTATTACACATCGGAATCACTGAATCATTAGCAAGTGCAGAGATGGGCTGGGAGGGAATGACCGTTGAAGTCACAAGACCCGACGGTACAACTGAAACCCTCGGACCCTACAAAACTGATTCCACAGGAGGAACTGGTGACATATACGTGCCAACCATGGCAGGTACCTATGAAATGTACACCGTTTTCCCTGAACAAACAGTAACAACAGGTGGAGGATACTTTGGTCCCGAGGTTGACGTAACCTACACAAGAAGCGAAAGTGAAGTACTATATTTAGAAGTATTAGATGATCCAATAGACTACCACCCAGGTCACGCACTTCCAAGTGAATACTGGAGCCGACCAATAGACGCACAACTTCGTGAGTGGTATAGTGTTTCTGGAAGTTGGACATACGATCCCGATAACCTGATTGCAGACTATAATGATGCACCAGAAACTGCGCACGTACTATGGACAAAAGAAATAGCAATAGGAGGTCTTGCAGGAGGAGAACTAGGAGGATACAGTTATGGAATCGGAGATGCATATGAAGGCAAATGGGACAGCCGATTTATTATCGCAGGAAGGCTATACTACACTGAAGGAGGTACAAGTTCAGACCTTCCAGTAACAACTTATTGTGTAGATCTTCACACAGGTGAAGAACTCTGGAACAAAGTCTTTATGGATAACCAATCAATTTCGTTTGCCCAAATTCTGTATTGGGACGGAATGAACTACCACGGTGCTTTTCCATACTTGTATGTGTCTACTGCTGGTAACTGGTATGCTTTTGATGCTTACACTGGAGACTGGAGATTTACAATTGAAAATATTCCTTCAGGAACTACAGTGTATGATGAAAACAACCAAATCTACATTCTACAAACCGACACAACTAATGGCTGGATGGCTCTATGGAGCATGACTGACCTTGTTATCAGTCAGTCAGGTGGCTTCTATTCAGGTAGTTGGGGAAACTCAGCTCATGGAGGAACTTTTGATGCTTCAGTAGCATCTGCGTACACCTGGAATGTTTCAATTCCAACAGGCTTAGCTGGAAGTGTTTCAGCAGCTAACTATGGTGACCGAGTAATCGGTTCAAGTGTAAGCACAGAAGAAGTTACACTTTGGGGCTTAAGCTTAGAAGACGGAGACGAAGGAGACCTATTGTTCAATGAAACCTGGGATGCACCAGCATTATGGGGTGACCTAAACATGACCGTGTCTGGCTTTGCGGGCGGTTTTGTTTCATGGAGCTTTGAAGACTATGCAGCAGTTCTGTTCACCAAGGAAACTAGGCAAAACTTTGGTTTCAGTCTGGAAACCGGCGAATACATGTGGGGCCCAACAGAATCTGAACAATATCTAAACGCACTGGAAGACTCCGTAACATATGTCAAGAACATTGCATACGGAAACTTCTATTCAGTAAGCGTTAGCGGTATCGTCTATTGCTACGATGTTCAAACAGGAGACCTAAAATGGACATACGAAGTAAATGACCCCTACTCTGAAATGTTGTGGTCAAACAACTGGTGGGTTAAACCTCTATTCTTCAGTGACGGAAAACTCTACATTTCCCACACAGAACACTCACCTGTAGACCCTCGACCAAGAGGCGCACCGTTTGTTTGTCTTGACGCCGAAACTGGTGAAGAGGTATTCAGAATTGACGGTGCCTTCCGTACAACCCGATGGGGTGGACGCGGCATCATTGGTGACAGCATAATAGCAACATACGACACTTACGACCAACGCATTTACGCTATCGGCAAAGGTCCAACTCAACTTACTCTAGAAGCTCCCCTGAGTGGAGTCACAGTAGGCTCTGATGTGATACTTCGCGGAACTGTAATGGACATCTCTACAGGCACTGAATCAACTGAGCTTCAACTACGATTCCCAAACGGTGTTCCAGCAGTATCAGATGAATGCATGAGTGATTGGATGCTTTATGTTTACAAACAATTTGAGCAACCAACCGACGTAACTGGAATAACTGTAATTTTCTGTGCTGTTGATCCTGATGGTAATTACATGGACCTTGATCGTGTAACAAGTGACGGCGCTGGATACTACAGTTTTGCATTCAAACCAGAAAAAGAAGGAGTTTACACAATCATTGCAACCTTTGAAGGCTCTGATGCATACTATGGTTCATACGCAGAAACCGCAATAGTAGTCGGTTCTGCAGTATCGGCATCAACTCCAATCGACACCGAAGAACCCATAGATACAACCGATCCAGTTGATACAACTGAACCAACAACTGAATTCATAACCACGGAAGTTGCTATCATCGCAACAGTTGCAGTAGCAGCAGTAATCGGCGTAGCAGCGTACTTCCTACTAAAACGCAAATAAATTTCTCCCCTCTTTTCTCCCTTTTTTTTGGGAGAAACCATCAGAAGAAATGGGGCTGAAAAGGCTCCTGCACAAAATGAAAATCCTCAACAAAGTGATAGTAGCATGGTTTTTCATTTTTCACCTTCAATTAACTGTGCAAGAGCCTCAGCAAACCCATTTCTTCTTGATATTAAAAAATCTAATATTTTCTGTATGCAATCGATAATTTCTTATTTTGACTACCTTTTTTTTCTACCCAACTTATAAAAAATTTTGAATAATTAATAATTCCAATGTCTTGAGATCCAAACGGTTGGGGTCTTAATTCAAATCCAGACGGTCCCACCAAAACAAGGCTTATGGTGAACTTTTAAAAAATAAAAAGAAAGAATGCCCAAAAAACGGGCGAAATTACTTGTTTTGTTTTTCGCGTTTTGCGATTTCAGCGGCGACCATAACACCAGAGGCTGACGCTTGGATTAGTCCTCGGCTTACGCCTGCACCGTCTCCGATGGTGAACACGTTTTTGATTTTGGTTTCCAACTTGCGTGTTAATTCAAGGCGTGTGGAATAGAATTTGACTTCAACTCCATACAGTAACGTGTCGTTTGAGTTAACTCCTGGAGAAA
>PIXS01000386.1 GCA_003096255.1 Candidatus Bathyarchaeum sp.
CATCACAGCCACAAACGAAATTATGTGCAAGACAACCGCGATTCCCATAATCTGACCATGCTTTTTGAATTTTCTTTTGCTCTTGTAAACTATGCCCCAAACGATGACCAACATCATTACAAACTGAAGTATCAGGTTGATGTCAGCTTGCAGGTTTGCTCCTGTTCCGAAAATTCCTGTCAAAACATTTCCCCCAAAACGTTGCACACAAAAGAGTATGTGTTCTAAATCGTAAAAAGCTTGTTGCTCCAGACCGTCAGCATCTGGCTTTGGTTAAAAAAATAAACTTTTGAGCATGTACGTTTATATACTGAGATGGAATCAAGAAGGGAAAAGGCGAATACCATGCGGTACTGTCCCGAATGCGGTGGCGAACTACACTACGTTTCACTTACAAAACGTTATGTTTGCAAGAGCTGCGGACTTTCTCTGACTCCTCAGGAACTGTATGAGCTACGTGAAAAGAACCGTCCCTCATATGAAACGCCCGAGGAACAAAAACAGCAACAGAGAAAGGATTACCTCAAGTGGTGGCTCGGCAAGAAAAAATAGTGACAAAACAAACACAATGTTTTGGAAGAACACCTAGCCTACATGCTTTTTAGCACGGTCTTCATTTTTTAACAAAGCAGTTATTACATTTGTTTGTGCTTTTTTACTTAAACGGGTTCAGGGAAAGAAATTGACTGCAACTGTGGAAATAATTTGCATAGGAAATGAACTTCTAATAGGAAAAACCTTGAACACAAACGCTCAATGGCTAGCCAAACGAGTAACTGACCTTGGTTTAACAACCCAACGAATAACAGTTGTAAGCGACAACATAGACGAAATTGTGTCAGCAATACAAGAAGCAATTCAACGCAGTCCAAGTTTCCTGTTAATCACTGGAGGTTTAGGGCCAACCTTTGACGACAAAACCTTAGAAGGACTGGCTAAAGCCTTAGGTCGAAAAACAGAGGTTAACCAAACCGCCTTGAAGATGGTTAAACAAAAGTATGTCAGCTACGCGTCAGAAGGCAGAATGGATGCTGCAGAGTTGACTCCTGCTCGGGTAAAGATGGCTACAATTCCAGAGAAAACTACGCCTGTTCATAACCCAACTGGAACTGCTCCCGCTGTGAAAGTTTTACACAAAAACGTTACAGTTTTTGCTCTTCCAGGAGTTCCCAGTGAAATGAAAAGCATCTTCGACGCGTCAGTTGCACCTTTATTCCAGCAAGCTGCGAGTGGCGTTACGTTTTTTGAGGCAAGCATAACCGCAACAAACGTGATGGAGTCTGCGATGGCTCCTTTTATCGATAAGGTAATGAAAAACAATCCTCACGTTTACATAAAGTCTCATCCACAAGGAACTGAGAGGGTTCCCATTATCGAGTTCCATTTTTCTACAACCGCTGAAAACAAGACAGAAGCAAGAAACCGTGTTAGCAACGCCATTGTCCAACTTACTGAGTTTGTTCATGAAAAGGGTGGAACTGCTGTGCCTGTGAAGTCAGAGACCTAGTTTGCACAACATTGGCAGACAACAGATATATCCTCCTGAACAAATATGGAGTTGCTCACTTACTACTCTTGGATGGGTTTGAATGGTTGTAATCTTTATCTTAGGAACTGCTGGATCTGGAAAATCTGTTCTCACTGGCACCTTAAACGAGTGGCTCAGAGTACAAAAACAAAAATCAGTAACCGTTAACCTCGACCCCGGAGTAATGAACCTTCCATACGCGCCCGACATTGACATCCGAGACACCATCAAAATTGGCGAAGTCATGGAACAATATCAACTTGGACCCAACGGCGCCCTAGTTTTAGCTTCCGACTTAATCGCAGAAGAAGCCGAACAGCTAGGCGGAGAAATCGAAGACCTGCAAGCAGACGTTGTTCTTGTAGACACTCCCGGCCAGATGGAGCTGTTTGCGTTTAGGGCCAGCGGACCCTACATTGCAAACGAGCTAACAAAACAACAAAAAGCAATTGTGTATCTTTTTGACTCAGTTTTTTCCTTCAATCCCTTAAACTACGTTTCCAACATGTTCCTTGCCGCGGCAGTTTACAACAGATTCTTTTTCCCCCAACTGCATGTGCTATCAAAATCTGACCTGCTACCGCCCGAAGAGGTTAAACGAATAGTTGATTGGTCTAATGAGTCCGAAACCTTAGAGTCTGCTATTGAAGAAAAACTAACTGGAACAAGACGGCTTCTTAGCATAGACATGATGCAGGCGATTTATCGTTTGGGGATAGAGTTTAGTTTGATTCCAGTTTCAAGTAAAACAAATGATGGACTAATTAACGTAACTTCGATGCTTGAGAGAATTCTAGTGGGCGGAGAAAAGTTCACCATGTGAGTTGGTTGCTTAATATTGTGCATGTTTGGTATTTAGGCATATTTTGAATAAAATATTCGATTACACCCCGCGGTGAACTTTTTTGCGGATTCATGGTATTTGATAAGTTTTTTGTTTTTGTGTCTATTTTAAATCAGATAAGGGCCTTTCTGTTACGCATAATGTTTATATTTACCGCTTTTGTGAATCTGTAGCTATGATGAAGAAAAGAATGCTCAAGCTTCTGTTTGAGCTTATGAAAAATGCGAAGCGAAGCGACAGGGAAATTGCTAAAATCATCGGAGTTTCACAGCCAACAATCACTCGAATGAGACAGCGGCTTGAGAAAACGGCCATAGTTGATTACACAGTCATTCCAGACTGGACCGAACTTGGGTTCGAAATTATGGCTAACACCTTAGTTAAAGCTAAAGGCTCACCAGAAGCAGCTGAAAAAGCAAAGAAGTGGACCTTGGAAAACCCCAACGTCGTCTTTGCCGCTGCAGGTGAAGGCATGGGAATGGACTACTCTTTGATATCTTTCCACAAAAACTACACCAGCTACACCGATTTCGTAGACTCCCTCAAAAAAGTCTGGGGTGACAATCTACAGGACGTTCAAAGCTTTCTGATGGCAACTGGCGAAGCCAGAACAGTAAAACCTCTTTCCCTGAAGTATCTTGAAAAAACTTGGGAAGAAACGGGTTAGACCCCCCACAACCTACCCCGTTATCCCCCTCGGATTTTCTTTTTTCCAGAACATTTTTTTAATACGACATTGTTATTTTCGATTTCACTGCACTAAACAGAAAGCCTTAATTTAATCGCTTATCCAAAAGGCATGAAGGGTCCGTAGCTTAGCAAGGAAGAGCATCTTGCGCCTAAAGCACCGGGCTTTTAACCCGGGGGTCAGGGGTTCAATTCCCCTCGGACC
>PIXS01000387.1 GCA_003096255.1 Candidatus Bathyarchaeum sp.
CTGTTGTTCCACCCACGGTGTCAACAATTATTATGTTCGCACTACCCTGGGTTGGTTCAGGTAGCTGAGAAGGTGGAATTACGTCTTCTCCAGGAGGTATTGTTGCGTATGCTCCCATAATTGGAGTAAGTGTCAGCGTTAAGAGCAACATTAACAAAACGAGTAGACTGACTTTTTTTGGTTTCAACATATTTGCTATTTCCCCCCTAAAAATTTTAAAACTTAAAATTATCATTATAAATATTATTTTAAGGTGTATTTAAGCTATTTCGCTCTGCACCACACCACACAACTTAAGAAAACATACAGAAAAAAACCACACAAATACAAAAACCAGCCAAAAAGACCACACACCACAATGTGAGATATGTACTTTGGTCAAAGTTTCTTGACTAACAAAGATTCAGCTTGGTCAAAGTTTCTTGACAAGAATCCTTTTTATTATTTTGAATCCAATTTGAATGGGGCGCAGTTTTGAATAAGAATTGTGAAACGACCACACTAAAAGACAAAAAAACAGCAAACAGAAGGCATTCTAAAAACTGTTCAAAAAAAATTGCCGTTTATAGCCCGCACATACCGCCAAGCGTAGTGGATGTTGCAGTAAAGACATTAAGGAGTAAATGGATCAACGTTGGACCAGAAACAACTCTTTTCGAAGAAGCGTTCGCTGAAAAGTTTAACATCAAATATGCAATAGCACTAAATTCCTGCACTTCCGCACTACGCCTAGCATATGCCATTGCAGGTGTAGGACCAAAAGATGAAGTGATTACTCCCGCGTTTACTATGATGGCAACAAACACCGCAATTCTGGAACAGTTTGCGTCCCCCGTTTTTGCGGACGTTAAATACGAAACAGCAAACATTGACGTTTCAGACATAGAAAACAGAATCACAAAAAAGACCAAAGCAATCACATGTGTACACAACTTCGGGTATCCATGCGACCTAAAGGAACTCAAAGAAATCGCCCAAGCACACAATTTGGCGCTAATCGAAGATTGTGCCCACGCAATTGGTGCAACCTACCGCGGAGAATACATTGGAGCCAATTCTGATTTTGCATGCTATTCGTTTGCTGCCGTTAAACACATAACAACAGGAGACGGCGGTATGCTGGCAACCAACAGCGAACAAGTTTTTGAAGCAGCTACCAAGCGGTCATGGTTTGGGATGGACAGACAAAAAAGAGACAAACTGACCGGAAATTACCTTCTTGACGTTACCGAGGTGGGCTACAAGATGAGAATGAACAGTTTTCTTGCAGCTATCGGAAGAGAACAGCTCTGCTTTGTGGACAAGATTTTAGCTGAACGAAAGAAAAAAGCGAGAATCTATGACGAAGAGTTGGAGGGAGTAAACGGCGTTACACTTATGGAATATGACACAGACAGAGAAAACGCCTACTTTTTGTATCCAATTCATGTTGAACGCAGGCAAAAATTTGTTGAAGCTATGCATAAAAAAGGCATAGAAGTGCTCATACAGAGCTTTAGGAATGATCAGTTCTCGGTTTTTGGCAAACAAAGAAAAGATTTGCCCAACACGGACAGGATTGACAAAGATTCTATATGCTTGCCAATTCACGAAGATTTGACTCTAGAAGATGTGCAATACATAATCGAATCAGTGAAAGAGGGTTGGTAAAAAAATGTCTTTGTTTAGCACCTTTAGCGTGAATGGTTACCATCAAGCCGAATTCAGGAGGAATCTAAAATGAAAATCCTTGTTACTGGCGGAGCAGGCTATATCGGTTCGGTGCTTGTCCCAGAACTACTCAAAGCAGGTCACGAAGTAACCGTACTAGACAATTTAACATGGGGCATCCAAGGACTTACTGTTAACTTGAGCAATCCCAACTTCAGTTTTGTAAAAGGAGACATCAGGGACGAAAAAACGATCAAAGGTCTTCTTCAAAACAAGGATGCCGTGGTGCATCTGGCAGCTATTGTTGGTTGCGGTTTATGTGACAGTAACAAAAAACATGCAACCGACGTTAACGTAAATGGAACCATAAACATATCTAACCATCTTTCCGACAATCAACTTCTCATCCTTGCATCTACAGGGAGCATCTACGGCAGAGCAAACGTGTCAAGCCTCACAGAAAAAGTAACACCAAATCCACAGTCTCATTATGGACGAACAAAACTCGAAGCAGAAAAAACAGTTTCCAAAACAAAAAACGTAGTTATCCTGCGGTTTGCCACAGTCTTTGGGGCTTCTCATCGGATGCGATTGGACCTGTTGGTTAACCAATTCGTCTACGAGGCTATCAAAAAGAAGACGCTAGTAGTTTACGGCAAAAACTATGTCCGATCCATCATTCATGTTCAAGACATAGCCCAAGGCATAATGTTCGCGGTTCAAAACAAAGAATCTATGCAGGGTCAAACGTTCAACCTTAGTTCGTCAGAGTTAACGTTTACCAAAGAGCAAATCGCGCAACGGATAAAAAGACAAGTTGATTACGATTTGCAGTTTGCGGAGTTAAAATCAAATTCAGATGGAAGCAACTACCAGTTCTCAACTCAGAAAATAGAGGCACTAGGATATCGAACGAAAGTGACACTAGACGAAGGCATTATGGAGTTGATTTGTGCAATCAAAAACATGAAAACGGACGTGACCAACTTCAACTGTTACGCACCCCAAACGGTTATCGAAATTGCATAACATCATAATTGATGGAAAGCAGGGATTTATTCGGTTGGGCTTTCATGGTTAAAACACGAGTTTGCACAATTACAAACGAGTATTTCCCGCGGGTTGGCGGAATACAAAAGGTTGCTTCGGAACAAATCAGGCTACTGATTCACAGAAACTATGAACCGTTTATTGTAACAAACAGGATTAACACACCCAAAAGCTACGTTTACGACGGAATCAGGGTTGAATGCTATAACGCGTTAAACACTGGGTTTCGCATCGGAATACCGTACAATATTCCGTCGGTGCCAAGCCTCAAAACATTTCTAAAAGCAACAAAAACAAGCGACATAATCCATGCGCACGGTCACCCATATCTACCGTCACTGATTATGGGAAAACTAGCAAAACGGTACTCCAAACCGTTTGTACTCACCCAACATAACACGTTCATAAACTACGACAACATGTTCAACACCCTCGAAAGACTAAACGACCTCACTGTCGGGAAAGAGTCACTCAAAGACGCAGACAAAATAATCGCAGTAAGCAACGCAACAAAAGATTATGTTTTAAGTTTAGGCGCACAACCAAAAAAAATCAAAGTATTACACAACGGCGTAAACATGGCACATTTTCGGATAATACAGGGCAAACAGGAAGAAATGAGAAAAAAGATAGGAATACCCAAAAACGCAACTGTTGTATTAACCGTCAGAAGACTAGTTTACAAAAACGGCATTGACACACTAATCAGCGCCGCAGACAGTGCAGTCAAAAAGAACCCGAACATATTTTTCGTGGTTGTTGGAACTGGACCAAACAAAAACAGCGCACAAACAACAATCAACCAGCTAGAGCTACAAAATAATTTCAGGTTAACGGGGTTTGTCTCAGACGAAGAACTGCCAGCATATTACAACGTTGCAGACTTCTTTGTGGTACCATCCAAATCAGGCGAAGGCTTACCTTTGGTTGCACTTGAAGCAATGGCATGTGGACTCCCAGTAGTAGCAACAAACGTGGGAGGAATAAACGAAATCCTAATTGACGGTTACGGAACAATGGTTCCACCAAACACACCAGATCAGATGGCAAAAGCAATCTTGGAATATTCAAAAACAGATTTTTCTTCACACAAATCAGAGCTACGTGCAATAACGAAAGAAAAACACAGTTGGAACAAAAACGTTGACGAACTCGTAAAAATATATGAAGAACTAACTTAACTGCACACTCCACTCACAAGTGTAACGCGTTAACTGGAAATATATTGGTCAAAGTTTCTTGACAAAAATCCTTTTTATCATTCATAATAAAATATTTGTAGGGTCCAATTTTGAATAATAATAACCAAAAGATGGCAAAGAACAGTTTTATTTGCTTAGTATGCCTTGTTCTGGTGTTATCCACATTCGGCATTATACAAGCACAGACATCACCATCCGTTCGCTACTTAGGGTTAGAAAACAAGAACGGATCAGAATGTACAGTTCTATGGTCAGTGTTTCATGTTTCAGAATGGGCAGACAAAATTCACTTTCGGCTATGGGTCATAAGAGATGGCGAAACGATTCCAGTTGGTATTTGGGAAATCGGGTTATCCGAAAAAATCGACCAAGGGTCTGCACAGATTATGCCCGGTTTTGGCATTCAGGGATTGTATGGAGACAACGTATCTATTAGTCAGGCAACAGCAGAAGCTCCTTTTGCTACCGAACAGATGACTCATCCAATTGATGGATTGCAAACATACTATTTTTACAAAACCCATGTGACGTTCGATTTTACGTTCCAAAACGACGACATACTTGTGCTTGCGGCTGACTATAAAAATGGTCCAGATTACTATGACGGAGCGTTGCCGTACTATGGTCTATACAATACAGGTGATTACTACAAAATAGAATACAACAGCATACCTGATGAGGCAGTGTTTCCGCCGCTCGTAGTTAACATCACGTTTTCTCCGTCAACGCCGTATGTTGATACAGAAATAACATTTGTTGCATCTTCAAGTAGCGGATACAGTGACACTACCAACTACATTTGGGATTTCGGTGACAACAATGTCACGTCCGTTAGCACAACAACTGTAACGCACAAGTATCTAGAATCAGGAGTCTACAACGTTGTTTTGACGATCATTAACGAAACCGCGGGCACAAACAATGCATCAACTACTGTTACAGTATTGCGAGATGACGCCCCGCCAGTCACTGTTGCACACTATAATGATACTTGGCACACCACTGACGTCAACATACCATTAACAGCTACAGACCAACAAAGCGGAGTCGCAGAAACATATTATCAAATCAATGGTGGCACAGTAATGGCAGTTAGCACGGATGGGCAGCCACTCATTGTCACTGAAGGCTCAAACAATAGACTGGATTACTGGAGTGTAGACAATTCTGGAAAACAGGAAACAACCAAAGTAATAACTGGAATAAAATTGGACAAAATGCCTCCGGTGTCTTCGATTAGTTTCAGCACATCAACAGGAAACGGGGACTGGTTCACATCAGACGTTACTGTAACTGTGTCTGCAACTGACGCAATTTCTGAAGCAGATAAAATACAATACAGCCTCGACAATCAGGTCTGGAACAATTATTCAAGTCCATTTACAATAGTCGACGAAGGCGAGTTCTCAATATACTACAGGTCAACAGATGAAGCAGGAAATGTGGAAACAACAAAAACCGAAACGGTCAAACTAGACAAAACGCCACCTCAGGGTTCGGTTGTAATCAACGAAGACGCGGTGTATGCTAACTCGGTGTCTGTAACTTTGACTCTGACGGCAGACGACCCTGTTTCGGGCATAACCCAGATGCGGTTTAGCAACGACGGCACATCATGGAGCGTTTGGGAAGCTTTTTTGGCATCTAAGACGTGGAAACTACCAGAAGATAACGATAACAACACAGTCTACGTCCAGTTCAAAAACAACGCAGACCTAGTCTCAGAAATATATCAGGACAGCATAACAGTTGACGCAAAAAAACCTACAGCCAATGCTGGGCTGAACCGAACAGTAAACCCTAACGAGCCAATAAAATTCAATGCCAAGAAATCTAAAGATAACACAGTTCTAGTCAGATATGAATGGAACTTTGGGGACGGCGCAACAGGCGAAGGAAAAACAGTAACCCATCAATATACTAACAGCGGAAAATACAAAGTAACATTAACAGTCCACGACACAGTAGGCAACACAGACACAACACAGATAACTGTAACCGTGAAGGCACCTGAAGAATCTCCATTAGGACTAATTGTCACGGTTACAACCGTAACGATAATTGTAGTTGCGTTATCGTGGTTCACGTGGAAAAAAAGAAAAACATCTTCACGATAAACCACTTTTACAACTCATTTATTCTATGATTCCACTAAAATAAATTCAAAACAAAGTTTGTAGATGTTAGGTGGGCTTTGGCGTTTCACACAACTCCAGCTGGATTTGGCTGACATAGGAGGTGATCCGGCCGCAGGTTCCCCTACGGCCACCTTGTTACGACTTCTCCCTCCTTGCGGAACTCAGATTCGACGCAGCCAAGAAGACCACGCCTCACCCAAACCCCACTCGGATGGAGCGAC
>PIXS01000388.1 GCA_003096255.1 Candidatus Bathyarchaeum sp.
CAGCCAGAGTCATAGAGATGGTTATTCTCAATAATTTGTACTCTAGAATGGGGCTGAAATTCAAGAAAAAACAGGGATACGAATTTTCGGACTACATAAAAGAATTGAGGGAGGCATGAATGGTTGGGTTCTTTAATCTTGGGAACGTATTTATCGCTTCTTTCAATGGTTTTTGCGTTGTTCTTCTGTTATTTGGTTCAGCGAGAGATAGAAAAACGGAAACTAATGTTTTTACTCGTTTTTATTTACAGCTTTTTTATACGTATACCAGCTATGGTTCCCGGATTTGAAAACGCCCAGATTCAGAGCACAATAGCTGATTGGGGCCCTTTGCCAGTGATATCGGCTATTTTGATTGCTGTTATCTCCAATCTTTTGAGGCAGAAAGACTTCAATAAATCATTCAAAATTTTTCTTCTCATCTTAGCTACGTCCGTAGTCATGATTGCTTTTCCATTTCCTGTGAGCCCCCATCCCGAACTATTATACCCAGTTATATCGGCGGTCACGATTGTCGCATCAGGTTACTTGATCTGGAGCAGAAGGAAAGTTCCAGATCTCATGTTTTTACTTGCCATGATATGTTTCACTTTAGCTGAAGTTAAAGGCATAGTAGATTCAGGAGTAGAGTTTGTCGTTTTTGCTTATACGTGCGCGTATATGTTCTTAGCTCTTGTTTTCGTAACCGCTAGAGAAAACGGGGGAAGTGACGTCGCCTCTTTCTTTGCTCTTGTAAGAGAATTGGAGAAGACACAGCAAGAGCTTGAAATCTCACAGAACCAACTAACGAAGGCTGAGGATAACTTCAAATCTTTAGTGAATGTCATCGCTGACCCTGTAGTGATTGTTGATAATAAAGGCAATTTTTTGGAAATCAACGATAAGATAATCGAAGAAACCGGGTTCAGCAGAGAGGATTTGATTGGAAAAAACTTTCTGAAAACAGATGTTGTCACAGCCAAAAGCAAAGCGATTCTAATCAAGAATTTAGCAAAAAGAATGATAGGAAGTAACATCAAACCGTACGAGATTGAAGCAAAGACAAAAGACGGCGCGAGCATATATTTGGAAGTAAATGCCCAAAAGATCGCTTATAGAAACAAAAGTGCAGATTTGGTTGTATTCCACAACGTCACTGAAAGAAAAACGATGGAAAAGAAACTTGAGAAATATGCTGAACAACTAGAGGAAGAAGTGAAAGAACGAACCAAAACTTTGAAAGAGAATGAGGAAAAACTTCGAAGCATATTTAATTCATCTCCAGACGCTATCGCAGTTTCTGACCTTAAAGGAAACATAATTGAATGTAATAAAGCAACATTGGATTTCCTTGAGCTTTCAACAAAAGAAGATATAATCGGCAAAAACGGATTAATGTTCGTTGCGAAACAAGACCAACAAAAAGTAAAGAACCTCATGAAGGAAGCCCTCAAGAATGGCCCACTAATAAACTTAGAATACACTGCCTTGAATAATTACAACCACGAATTTTCAGCAGAATTTTCTGCAAGTGCAATCAAAAATCATTCAGGTAAACCCACAGGTTTTGTGACCATAATTAAGGACATCACTGAACGCAAAAGAAGAGAAGATGAGTTACATAAAAGCGAAACAAAGAACAAAGCCATTCTGAATGCGATACCCGACTTAATGTGGCAGATAAACAAGGATGGTGTCTTTTTAGAATTCATACCAGCAAAAGACTTTCCCACAATAGTTTTGCCAGAGCAAATTTTAGGTAAGAACATCCATGACGCGGCACCGAAATGGTTTGCAGAAAAAGTCATGCGATACACTAAACAAGCATTCCAAACTAAAGAGATACAAATCTTTGAATACCAACTTCCTTTCACGTCAGGAAGCGACGAAATACATGAATATGAGGCACGACTTGTTGTGGGCGGTGAGGATACAATCCTTACTATTGTACGTGACATCACCGAACGAAAGCGGATGGAAAATGAATTGAGGCGCTATTCCGAGCAGCTAGAAGAGTTAGTTGAGGAGAGAACCAACGCATTGAAGGAATCACAGGAGCGGCTTGTCAAATCCGAAAAATTAGCTGCGATTGGACAAGCAGCAACCATGGTGGGTCATGACCTCAGGAACCCCTTGCAAGCCATAGAAAATGGAGTATACTACATCAACTCTGAACTGTCAAAGATTCACGTTTCCCCAGAAATCACAGAAACGCTCCAAGCAATCCATAACTCGGTTGACTACGCCGATAATATAGTAAAGGACCTGCAGAGTTTTGCGTCAAAAAGGGAACCGCTATTCAAAAAGACAGACATCAATACACTAGTCAAAGAAACTTTCACGCAAATAAAACAACCAGAAAATGTAGAAACTGTAATTGAATTAGATGAGTTGCCAAAAATAGAGGCGGATAATGACATGATAAAACGTATTTTTGTGAACTTAGCTATTAATGGGATACAAGCAATGGAAGAGAAAGGAGGAACAATGAAGGTGTCGACAAGAAAAGCGAACGGGTTTATTGAAGTAAAATTTGAAGACACTGGAGTAGGAATAACAAAAGATAACATAACAAAAATCTTCACTCCATTCTTCACCACAAAAGCTCAAGGCATGGGCGTGGGTTTGCCAATCTGCAAAAGATTTGTTGACATTCATGAAGGAAACATCAAAGTAGAAAGCAAAGAGGGAAAAGGTTCAATTTTCACGGTTAACTTACCTATACAGATGAACGGAGGTGTAAAATGTGACTGAAAACAAACCAAAAATCCTCATTGTAGAAGATGACGAAAACATAAGAAAAACATTGCAGAACATACTTCAGCAGAAAGGGTACGAAACAGATACAGCTAAGACTGGACGAGAAGCAGAACAGAAAGCAAAGGACCGAGTTTACAACCTAGCTCTGTTAGACATCAAGCTACCAGACATAGAAGGAACAGAGCTCCTAGCAAAACTACAGGAAAGCTCACCAAAGATGATGAAGATAATGGTCACAGGCTACCCTAGTCTTGAGAACGCAATGGAAGCCCTGAACCAAGGAGCGGACGCCTACGTAACAAAACCTGTTAAACCAGCGAAACTTCTGGAACTTATAAGTGAGAAACTGGAAGAACAAAGCCAAGCTGAGAAGATAACAGAAAACAAAGTTACAGATTGGATAAAAACAAGGGCACGCGAACTGGAAGATAATAGCTGAGAAAAGGCTTTATTTTCCCCAGTCAACATTTTTGAAAGAAGTCAGTAGAACGGGATACCGTTTTTACACTATCCGAGATGTAATTTGCCCTTTCACTCAGCAGCCAAGTCTCGGAAACCCGTTTGAATTGAGAGGAGATACAAAATGAGTTACGATAGGAAGTGGAAACTGTTGGCTGACCTGCTGACAGAACTTCAAGAAATGGGAGAGAAGATTCCGGCAGACGTGCTAAATGACCTACGCGCTGCCAAGACCATGATTCAAGTCTTGAAAGCTGACCCAACACACATAGAAAGCATTTCTCGAATAGACACATACTTGAGAACTGTTGAATCGTACACCATCTTCACTATGGAAAAACAGGGAAAAGAAAACGTGGAAGAGTTGCTTAAAAAACTCAAAGAACCAGAAATAGTGAAGAACAGCGAAAAAGGTAAGACGGCAAGCAGATTTGTTACAAGAGTTCCCCGAAACAAGAATTGGATGCGAATCCAGATTTTAGAAGATATTCCCGAAAAGGAAATGAAAAAACTTGTGGAAGAGAACGAGCTTTCTTACAGAACCGAAAAAAACGGCCATATCCTTGTTTACGGCGACAAAGAAAACATAAAATCGCTTGTCAAAAGGCTTGCAGAGCAGTTTCGCGGTGTCAGGTAGACCTGAGAACAGCCTCAAAACTTTTGTACTAGTTAGTTTAATCCTCTAGTGTAAACACAGTTTATTTATAGAAGAAAATATAGAGAAGTTGTGAAACACACGGGAGATTCCCGGCTATGTAAAAACCCGAGGACGAATTAGAAAAAGATGCCTTACATTAAGAAGATAGAACTCAAAGGCTTCAAGTCCTTCGGCAACAAAACCGCAACCGTTACGTTAGATAAAGGCTTCACCGCCGTCACTGGACCGAACGGAAGCGGAAAAACCAACATAGCAGACGCGGTCCTATTCGGCTTAGGCGAACTCAGCGCCAGAAGAATGCGTGCTGCAAGCCTCTCCAAACTAGTTTATCACGGTTATCCTGAATTACAGGTTAAAAAAGCCAAGACCGCAAAAGTTGTCCTCCAGTTTGACAACTCTGACAACCGCTTGCCCGTGGAAACGAAGACAGTAACGATTTCCCGTGAGATGACTAGGACAGGCCAAAGCACTTATCGTCTTAATGGAAGAAGAATCTCAAGAAGCCACATTCTTAACATCCTTGGCATGGCAGGAATCAGCCCAACAGGACACAATGTTGTTTTGCAGGGAACAATCACACGGATTGCCGAGATTGCTGCTCCTGACCGCAGAAGAATGATATCTGACTTGGTTGGAATAGCTCAGTATGACGCAGAAAAGGCTGAGGCAGAAGAGAAACTTCGGGCGGCTGAGATTTCGATTCGCACAGCAATGGGTAGAATAGATGAGGTGCAGAAGAGAGTAGATGATCTGGAAAGAGAGCGCAACGAACTGCTTCGTTACACGTTCCTTCAAAAAGAGATCAAACGATTTGAGGCTATGAAAATTTTTGGGGATATACTGGAAGTCCAGAGGAAGACAGCTGACGTGACCTCAAAAATTGAAGCAGTTAGAAGTAAGGTTGACAAGTCAAGGCAGTTGAGGGAGGAACTTAGGACTCAGCGGCATGAAGCCGAAACAGAATGGAGAAAACTTGGCTCAGAAATGATTGAAGAACGAGGAACACGTCTTCTTGAGGTTCAATACAAGATAGGGGAAGCAAAGTCAAGGATAAGCGAGTTGACAACTAAGATTGGAGCTGGAACCGCGAGCATTGACGGTCTTAGAAAGGTTATGGAGAACAGTGACAAAAAACTGGAATCCATCCAAAATGAGGTTAAAGAAAATCGGAAAGAGGCTAGGCGGTTAAAACGTGAGCGTGAACGTCTTCTCACGGAAATTGCTCAGAAACAGGCAGAATATGATAAGGTTTCAGATGGGACAGCCCAACTGCGGGGTAGCTTGGGAGAAAACAGCGACAAAATCAGAGAGGCAGAGGATAAGCTAGAAAATCGTACCCAAGACCTCGTCAATCTTCGTAGCGACGTCATCAAGAGCCGTACATCCTTGAAGGTTCTTACTCGGCAACTAAACGAGCTTGTGAAACGAAAACAGACTTTTGAAACCAATCTTTCTGCCCTAAAGAACTCCTATGCAGACCTCAAGACGGTGCAAAGAGACCAGATGAAGCGCTCCAAAGATCTTGAAAAGTCGATAGATAGAAGACTTGCACAAGAAGAATCCGCCAAAATAGAGATCGCTCAGGCAGAGAAGATTGCGAAATCTGCACGAGAGGCTGTAGTTGAGTTTGCCACTCAGAGGGAAATGGCTGAAAAGGTTGCAACAGAAGAAAACGCCCTCAGAAACATTGAAGAGTTGGCGGATTTGGGCGTAATTACAGGCGTTCATGGGCGCCTCAAGAATTTGATTAGAATCGAGAGGGGATACAGGAAAGCTGTGGAGGCGACGGCGGCTGGTTGGCTTGATGCTATGGTTGTTCAGAACTTTGACGCTGCCTTCATGTGTGCTGAGACCCTTAAACGTATGAAGTTGGGCAGAATCAAGATAATTCCCCTTGAAGAGATGTCCACAATTAATTCCGTCAGCATCCCAGCGATTAGAGGAGTGAACGGCACTGCATCCAATTTTGTGTCATGTAGCAAGAAGTTTGTTCCTGCAATAAGTTTTGTTTTCGGGGACACTCTTGTAACAAAAGATGATAAAACAGCTTTTGCCGCTTCGCGGAATGGTCACCGAACAGTCACTCTTAACGGAGATCTTTACGAGGCTCAAGGAGGCTTCGAAAGTGGTTATTACAGAGCCCCAGTTGACTACTCTTCAATCATTCCCAGCGAGACAGCTGTGAAAAGTCTTGATGAAGCGGTGGGAGCTCTTCAGCGGCATTTGTCGAAAAGGGAGAACGACGTAAGCGATTTCAAAGAGGACATTGAGAGAATCAAGATGGAAATCGCGGGCTTGGCTGAAACCATCGTGACTCTTGGGAGCGAGATTGGAAGGGTTCGCCAGAATGTTAAGTACACGAGGAAAAACATCAAACGCATTGAGAAGCATGTAGCAAGAATCAATGAGAAAAGAGAGGAAGAAAAGACCCAGTTAGGAAACTTGAGAACACAGAACAATGAGCTTAAAAAAGAAATGGACAGTCTCCGTGGAGAAATAGCTGAATTACGTCTGAAGACTGACCCAGCTAAGATTCAAGAGATGGAGATTGAACGAGAAAAAATTGGGAATGAACTCATTGAGATGCGTCAGGTAATGGGTAACACAGAAACAAACCTTGCCACTCTCGAATCCACGTATGGAAATGTCCTCAGGATGGGTGCAGACAACATCAGAATCCAGCTACGAAAGATGAAAGCTCAGATTGCTACTGTTGAAGAAGAAGTGGAAGCAGCCACCAAAGAAAAAGGGGCTCTTGAGGAAGAGCTTCTGGAATTGGGAAGCACCAAAGAAAAGCTTTCGCGAACAGTTCTAAACGCAAAACAGGAATCCCAAAAATTCACGGTCCAAATCGACGATATCGACAAGAAGCTGCAACGATTGGATTCCGTATATGAACGATCAGACAGGCTCTATAATGAGCTGCAATTCACGCTTCAAACATGCGAACTGAAACTGGAACAGCACTCTCAGCGACTGCTTGAACTGGGCTATGATGAGCCGATGCAGATTTCATCTGAACAGATAGAGACTGCTGAGAAGTCTCTTAGGCTTTTGCGTCTTGAGTTGAATCGGCTGGGAGCCGTGAATCAGTTGTCTCTAGACCATTACTCTGAGCAGGCTTCGAGGTACAAGGAACTATCAATACGCATGAACGAACTGGAGAAAGAAAAGCAGTCTATCCTCGCTTTTATGGATGAAATTGAGAGGAAAAAGCGGGCAGTTTTCATGGAGGCTTATAACAAGATTAACGAGAGCTTCAGCAGTTACTTTACAAAGTTAACAGGTGGAGGTCAAGCTTCGTTGATATTGGAGAATCCTGAAAATCCCTTTGCTGGAGGAATGGACATGAGTGTCCAGTTTAGAAACAAGGCAGCTATCCTAGTAAGCGGAGCCAGCAGCGGCGAAAGGTCAGTATCTGCTGTTGCATTCATTTTTGCTCTGCAAGATTTTATGCCTACAGCATTCTATCTGTTTGATGAAATCGACGCTCACCTTGACCCATTCCATGTATCCAGGCTTGGAGACCTTCTGTCTGAGATATCCACAAAGTCCCAATTTGTAGTCATCACCTTGAAGCCCGAGATGGTTAGCAGGGCCAAAAAAGTGTGGGGAATTTATGAACGTAGCGGATACTCTCACGTTGTTTCAGCGAAAATTAAGGAGGCAGCCTAATGCCGCAATCTACGGAGAAACCTTACTATTTCAGACCACCCCTGAGCATACTGTTTGAGATTCACAGACTAGAGAAGGTAATGCCGTGGGACGTCAACATTGCCTATCTGTTGAAAACTTTCTTGAATGAGATGGAAGACAGCGGAGAAGTAGATTTCAGAGCTTCAGGTGTGGCGTTAGATTCATCCACCACCATCTATTTGATGAAAACCAAGCTTCTGCTAAAACTTGAGGAGCCTCCACCACCACCCAAAACAGCACCAGATTTCATTCCTCCGCCCATGTTCCTGCCTCTCCGCTACGAGTTATCTTCAACAACTCTGGAAAACCTGCTAGATGTGCTAGATGAGGTACTGAAAGGCGAAACTGTGCGCCCTCCACCAACACCTCAACCAATCTTACCTACCCCCGAAGTTCTTGCCCCAGTTGACCTCTATCTGCTGGAAATCGACAAGCACATGAAAATCGTTTTCGACCAGCTCCTCCAACTTGCAAGAGAAGGGGAATTGATAGCATTTTCCAAGCTTGTTGCTGGACTAGAAAGGCTTGAGGCTGTCAAAACGTTCATTATTCTCCTGTTTCTTGCCCAGAGGGGAAAGATAGGGTTGTGGCAGGAGGAAGAAATAGAAGAACTGTACATAACAGTCATAGGAGACCCTGTCTTTGAAGGAAAACGAACAGAAATCGTCTGATGAACTTAAAGATGAGAAGCTGAGCAGGAAATTAGCTTTGCTGGAGGCAGGGCTCTATGTGGCAGGGCGTCCTCTTGATTTGAAGACTTTGGCAGGTATAGTTGGAAGTCGTTCTAAAAAGACGGTTAGGAAACTTGCTAGAGCGTTAGTGGATAGTTATAGTAACCGTGACACAGCCCTTGAGGTTCTTGAGGTTGAAGGGGAACGGTTTGTCATGCAGCTCAAAGTCGAGTATACGGGCAAGGTTAAAAAGTTAGCCACAAGACCGCTTCTTTCTGCAGGTCCACTGAAAACATTGTCGTACATTGCCTTTAGGCAGCCGATTCTTCAGACTCAAGTAATAGATGTTAGAGGGCACCACTCTTACGGTCACCTTAAGCAATTGGAAGAAATGGAACTGATCTCTCGCGAAGGCATAGGAAGAAAAAAGATGATAAGAACAACACAGTTTTTCGCTGATTTCTTTGGTTTGAGCCATGACCTGCGAACGATGAAGCGGCAACTCAAGGGCGTGTTCAAAGACTTCGACAAGCCTGAAACAGAAGAAATAAAGAATCCTGAAAAAGCAGAATAAGATAAGCTTATATGTCGAGTTTTGCTAGTCTCATCGATACCTATTGAGATGATGTAAGCTTGTCAGTTTGGCACGGAGATCAACATAAACGCAAAGATTCGGGCGGAAGAAAGACAGCCAACCGAAAGAAAAGAAGATATGAGAAAGGCTTCTTTCCAGCGGAAACAGCGCTGGGCAAACCAAAAAGCAGAATCATTCGGAAGCATGGAGGTAACGAGAAGGTTCGGCTTTTGGCGGTTAACCAAGCAAACATCTCTGATGCTTCTGGAAAAACCTCGAAAGTAGATATACTTCGTGTAATAAAGAATCCGGCTAACGTGGATTACGATCGGCGAGGTGTAATCACAAAAGGAACAGTGATTGCGACGCCTTTGGGAAATGCACGTGTAACGTCCCGCCCTGGACAAGATGGCATCGTAAATGCGATTCTTGTCTCCAAAAAGGGCGACTAACACACCTTTCTATCTGCGTAGTTTAGAAAGTTCTTCTGCAATCTTTTTCACAGTTTTGTCTTTTGGTTCTGTTTTAGGAATGATAATTAGTCCAGTTTTCAGCCATGGGGAACTTGGATGGGCAGCGTCAGAAACTACTTCAGGTTGCAGACCTAGCCTTTTTGCTGCTCTCTGAATCTCTTCCAGTTTTGGTGCAGATACTGCGAGTTTTTTTGGAACCCTGCGGCCATCTGATCGTGTCTTGTTTGCGTCAAAGTAAATGGACCAAAGAACGGTCTTGTTTTTGTTCCGCATTTTGATCGGTTCTGCTATCGGTTTGGAGTGTTTTATTAGTTGTGGTGTTCAGGTTCTGGTTTCAAAGGTTTTTGCGTTAGTTGTTTTGGCGTGATTTGTTCTCAGAGGCATGAGGGAGTTTTTCATCAAAAATGTAAGTAATTTAACATTTCTTAATGGTGTGTTTTGTTTAAAATTCTCTTATTTAAGACAAAAATTTCAACTATAGGAATCGATTGTGCAACTCAGGAAACATGCTCAGAAACGTTTAAATAAAGCGCACCGTGTGAACAATAGGTTTTGTGAGGGGAAAAAGGGTTTTGAATAGAATCGGTCACGTCCTTCACGTGAGTAACACAAAAAACATGATTCTTAAGGCAGAAAACATCCCCCGCATCGGCGACAAAGTGGCGAATGATAAACTCAAGCAGGTGGGAACAGTTTTTGACGTTTTTGGTCCCACATCCTCCCCGTATGTAGCAGTTAAACCAATCAGTCAAAACCCGGAACAGCTGGTAAATCAGGTTCTTTATGCAGTCCCCTTCAAAGCGGGAAGAAGAAAGAGGAGAAAAAGATGACAAAAGAAAATATGCCACAACCCCCGGCGATTCGAAAGTGCCCTGAATGTGGAAGCAGCCGTCTTATGCGAGATTATGAGTGTGCTGAAATAGTTTGTATGGGATGCGGTTATGTCGTTGCTGCTAAGCTTGCTGACCAGGGACCAGAGTGGAGAGCTTTTGATGATGAGCAGCGTGCTAAACGTGCTCGGGCAGGTGCTCCGTTGACGTTTACGATTCATGATAAGGGTCTTTCGACTATGATTGATTGGCATGATCGGGATGTTTATGGTAAGAGGCTTGCTCCGGGTCAGAAGGCTCAGATTTATAGGTTGAGGAAGTGGCAGCGTAGGATTAGGGTTTCTGATGCTACGGAGAGGAATCTTGCTTTTGCTCTTTCTGAGATTTCTAAGATTGCTAATAATTTGAATTTGCCTAAGAATATTCTTGAGACTGCGTCGGTTATTTATCGTAAGGCGGTTAAGGAGCGGCTTATCAGGGGTAGGTCTATTCAGGGTGTGACTGCGGCTGCGATTTATGTTGCTTGCAGGCAGTGTGGAGTAGCCAGAACACTAGATGAGATTGCGGGTGCTTCTGCGGTGAACAAGAAGGAGGTTGGCAGGAGTTATCGTTTCTTGATAAAGGAGCTGAATTACTTTATTCCGCCTCTAAAGCCGAGCCAGTACATTACCAAGTTTTCTAATCAGTTGACTATGCAGGGAAAGGTTGAGGAGATTGCTCACAAGATTCTTGCTGCAGCTAAGGAGCTGAAGCTTACTTCGGGACGGGGACCTACAGGCATAGCCGCGGCAGCCAGCTACATCGCATCAGTTCTGACGGGAGAAAGAAAAACTCAGAGGGAAATCGCTGAGATAGCCCAAGTAACAGAAGTAACCATA
>PIXS01000389.1 GCA_003096255.1 Candidatus Bathyarchaeum sp.
TTCTTTAGTTCCAATTTCTGCGGTCCACGACAACGGTACTCTAAGCTGGGTGCCAATGATCCATGTTGCTTCGACTGGTATATTGTTGGCAATTACTGTATCAATGTTGTATGGGTTGGTGTCTATGTACAGGGATTGCTCGTAGAAGTCTTGGGAAATTGTGTCAGCGCCGTCAACTTGTAGTGTTACATCACACTCAATGTTACCCGTGTTGGTAATACCCACTGCTTGCACCGATGAATTCCTTCCTGCAGGAACATCACCATAGTCGATGCTAGTCCGATCAATATCAATACCCACACTAGCGATGATGACGTTGGTTGTTGCGTTTAATGAGGCAGTATTATCGACTTCAGGTAAACCGACCAGTTGAATCTCTTTAATCATTCCAACTTTCTGATTACCAGCGAGGCTTGGTCCGACCAACCGAAGCGGATAGTATTCAGATGGTAGTTCTTCACCGTCCAACGAATTTGCGACAAATATGTTGTCGTTACGGGCGATGTCTGCACTTGAAAATGTTGCAGAATAACCGTCAAAAGCGATAACTTTAACCTCGTATCCAGCCGCTGCCAAGTCGTCGTTGAATGCGCCTTCACCATGCTGTATGCCGTCATCAACAAAACCTACCAACCGCCACAAGGGTATACCTCTCCAGAATTCTGCCCCACCAGGAACATCAAACCATGTTTCTGGATGACACTCTACGCCTTCATCAAACTCTGCCTGCTCCATCGTGTATGTGGTAGCACCTGTTAGGGTTATTGGCCAATCAGGTGTTTCCGGTACATCCTCTGAACTGTAGATGATGATGTCGCTTACCCACTTCACAGAAAGACCGCTTGAAGAAGGCCACATAGTAGAACCGTCATAGTAGTAATGCCAGTATTCTTCAGCTAGCGTTTCATGCATGTCCCACGCGCCGAATACATGTTTTCCGTCAGGATTTGTTGTCTCAGCAAAGAATATCAAGCGCATACCTGTTTCATAGGCGCCGTCAGTTACATAGCCAGTTATGCCATCGGCAGTGTCAGCAGTGTACCATGTCACAACCAACTTGCCCTGTTCTGGCTCTGGCGTGTAGACGTCCTCATATGCAAAGTTTTTGGACATTCCGTCGATTGCCTTGATTTTGATTTCATCGCCAGGTGCAGCTCCGCCCATGGAAAGTTTTTCACACAGGTCTTTGACGTCTGTTCCTTTACATGCACCGTAATCTCGGCTGTCAATGTTTACTGTTTCACTTTCATCCCACATATTCTCAGAATCGAATGTGGGTCCTTGGAAATAGTAATGTGTCACTCCATCGCCATATATGGGCAAGTCTGGCGTCCCAGCCATCATTTCCGCAACAGTTACTGTAACCTGATCAATTACAGTGGTACCGTCGTTGGCTAGCTTGGTAACAGTAATCTCTGTGGTGATATCAGTCGCCAATACTGGATAGATGGTTAGTGGAATTGTGGAAATTGCAAGTGCGAAAATCATTAGCATTGTCAGTGTTTTTGTTTTCATGTCATTCCCCTCCTTTTTTGTTCGTTTCTTCCATTTGTTTCACATTAGTACTATTTTTGCGACAAAATGTTTTCATATACATCAGTGTTCCTTTCTCCTTCTCTCATGTTTTCAGTATGAGCGTTATGTTTATAAAAACATTTCTGTTGCACAGATATACAGTTCCTTTACCATGAGAGTTTACTGCAGAACCAACAGTTTTCCCCAATTAATGTTCCAAAAATAGGTGTCTTCGCAACCAAAGCTCTTGAATCCGTAAAAACAACCTAAATTCAATTACTCAATGTTTACCCGTTCATCAGACCCCACACATTCTATTCAATGATGTGGCCCTGAAAAAGTAATAACAACATAAACCGTCCAGTATTGGGGCAGAAGGGGTTTTTATTTGCAACCCCTGTCAACCGTTTTTTGATTGAATCAAACTAATCAGAAGGTTTTCTTGTTCTCCTGCCTATGAGGATACCCATGGTCAAAGCGACAACGATTCCAGCAACTACGAGAATCCAAAACAGGTTACGCTGGAATACATCATCGGTGAGCCCATCATCGGGGTTGGTGTCTCCCCCTCCTTCTTGGGTAATGTCGATTTTAGTTTTCACCCCGTAAGCGACATTGTTTCCGGTCCGCAGAAGGAACGTCAGCTTGCCCGCATAGTCACCTGCATCCAAGGTAGCGTTACCATGCACCGTAAGCGCAACCTTTCGGCTTACGTCTGTCGGCGTGATTACAATAGTATTTGGTTCGACAATAAACGACAAGTTTTCCGTGCCGACGGTAAGTTCTCCGTCGATGTGTGAAGTGATGTAAACATAACATGTGGCACTACCATTCGCTGGAACAGAAACTTCAAGTTGAGCAGGTCCAATGGCGAAACCATTATCGGCTAATGTAATACTGGGCATAACAACGCTTAATGTCGTTACCATGACCATCATTGAAACTAGAATCCATTTTTTCATCTGAATAACCCCTTTTGAAAACATGTTCTCATGGCACTTCAGCATAGACGATGAACATTGCCTCCTGTTTATCAAGTGTTCACGATATGCTCATAAAAACATTTCGCTTGTGCGTTCTTGCCGAGAATAAAAATCGTTATTACAAAAATCGCTTACGTTTGACTAATAAATCCCCAAATTCTGTACGTTTCATGCTTAGGGTACTGATTAAATTTTAATACCAAACTAAACATCCTACAAATTCGCAACAACACTGTTAATTCACACTTCTGTGCTGCATAGTAGTATACTAATAACAGTACATTGTTGAAAACTAAGTTTTTTCTGAAATTTATTAGCAACAAAAAGCTTTGGCGTCTAATTTTCACACAGATGATGATACAACCCTAAACATGTTTTTGAGAAAAAAGGAGGAAATTAGGGGCTACGCTAACAGAACGTGGATGGTCGATGCTGAAAACTAGGTGCAAACTTTGCTTTTACCCTAAATGTTGATACTTATTTTCGTCGTCTCTTTTTTATGGCGGCAAGTTTGGTGCTTCGTCGCCGAATACGTTTCAATGAAAGATGTTCATCCAATAAAGGCGTTAATTGTTTTTCAGCAAGTTCTGGTGCTGAGCTAGCCAACTTCTCCCCTCTACCCTTTATATAATGTAAAGTTTTGATAAAAGGATTTTTGTAAAAAAATCTTGACTAATAAAACCTAAATTCAAGTTTCTGTGGTCAAAGTTTCTTGACAAACAGTAAAATGAAGTTTTTTTATTAAA
>PIXS01000390.1 GCA_003096255.1 Candidatus Bathyarchaeum sp.
ATCAATACCGTCAACATACCGTATATGGAAAAATTTTTAAACACAAACAATTACAACTATTCAATGCGAATTAAAGAGGAATAGAAAATGAATAACAAAAAACTAACTGCGATATTGACTGCAATAACAATCGTTACTCTAATTGGAAGCATGTTCTTAACTGGAATTATTGCTTATGCAGAAACAACATACACACAAGATTATGTTACAACAGGAGGCGTTTTAGCAACTGACAACTACGTGCTTTTTCCGTTCCAAAAGAAAAACCTGACTATAGGCTTCTCAAAATACGGTGAGATGATCGATTATAACACCAAAACTGGCTTGTCTTACGGTGGATACGACGCATTTGGTCCAGATGCAGGCGTTGTAGAATGGCAATGGGTTGAGGGCTGGATACTCAATATCACATATGTCGAAGGAGGTTACTACAAGAACGTTTGGGCAATGTGCACATACAGCGACTATGCCTCGGGTGGCGTAGGTGGAAACTGGAACGAAGATGTTACAGTTGGGTCACTTTCTCTTGCTGTTAGGGGAGGCAGAAAGACAAGTGGGGGAGCTGTAACTGAACCAATTCGCGTCTTGTATGATGGTCCAAGAAAATTTGTTGCCCTGTTAACAACAACCATATACGCTGACAGTACACATGGCACCCCATTGGTTCGTTTGACTTTCACAATTGAGTTCAACAAAGTAAAGAAACAAGTCATTATCTTCAAAGATGTCAAGAGAATCGATGTTGGAAAGAACATTTGGGATATGCAAATCGAGTTCGGCGACAGAGGAGAATGGGATCTAGGTTCTAGTCTCGCAGGTGCTGCACCAAAATCATATGCGCACATTTTCGAAAACTTAACCACTGTCTACGACGGTGAGTATCAACCATGGTATGAAGGGGCACCCGCCGACTACGAAGGAACATACGATGTTTGCCAGATAATATCTGATGATAATGCTTTTGTTGGTTGGGCTGCGTTCTGGCCAAAACCAATAGTAAGCTGGGTTGGTGCAACCCAAGTATCAGCCAACAGAGACTTTATACTAACTTCAACTAGCACAAAAACTGAGGTTCATACGCTCACAACTGATACACAGAACTTCACTCTTATTGAAGATCCTGTTGCTTATCCACAGAATTCTTCAGTGACTCAAATGGTAGAATGGCTAGAAGCCCCAATGGTTTTTGTTAACGATCATGTAAGAATTGTTAACGGAACTAACCCTGCTGAATCCTTTACTTACTTCCCTTCCACTAATCAAGTGATGTTCCCTTCAGGTTACATACCTGGAGCTGGAGACACTGTTAAGATTGTCTACAAATACGTAACAAAACAACTTGACATGGTCAGTGAACCCAACTCGCCCTTTGTAATCGGCGAATGGGCATTCAGAATGACTGAAGCTGGTCAAATGTTCCGTGGAGTTACCATCTATGGAATCACAGACCGCAACGATGGCGTTGATGGAGAATTCCCTGCAATAGACCCCGAAGTAATGTATTATCTTGATGAAACATTCCAGCCCTATGATCTTCAAGATGCAGTTCACAAGGACACAAGACGATGGGTGTACTTG
Source organism: Candidatus Bathyarchaeum sp. (assembly GCA_003096255.1). The sequence continues at coordinate 1,579 of PIXS01000390.1, forward strand.
GTAACTTCGTTACCAACAGTTACATCTTCTGTTGTCTTACCCAATGCGCCAATGATATTTGATCCATTACCAACTTGGGACGAATACTGCACTTTCGCTGAACGCGTTCTGGTGAATGGTGTTCTTCAGGTCCCAACACGGGCAAACGGACTTGGTTACACTCTGTTTGTGAACCCCGCGACTGGGGTCGGTACAATAACGTTCGGAAGTCCACTTCCTGCAGGAACTCATTTGAAGATACTATACTCTACACTGCCTTCTTGGGGTGATTTTGGTACTATCCCGTTCGCTGAAGTCACTGCAACAACTACTTCGATTGAAGTGTTACCCACATTGACTGCTAATGTGTTTGATTCTGCGTATGTTCCAGTTGATCCTATAGGCGTAAACATGAGTTTCAGCTTTGACGTAGACGTTGAAGTTGAAATGACTCAACCAGCAAACTTCACAGAAACTATCACTGTCGATTGGTACGATTGGATCGAAGATTTCAAAGTACTCAGTGACCCTAACGACGTAGACGACGACACAGACCATTATGCAATTGATATTGAAAACATGACTGTGGAAGGCACAAACATGACAGTTACAATAACTGATGGCTTATTTGGATGGAATATTACCGCGAATAACGAGGCAACTGTAATCGACGGATTACTTTCAGAGTTACGTCTGGAGGTAGTTGGAGAAGCTTACGAAAATGATACAATTGAATGGTTCAACATAACAATCACTCCTACCGTGGCGTACGACTATTGGGCCCATCAAGAAGGTGCATATGAGTGGATGGTTGTTGGCAAAGATGCTGCTACAATCGACTCTGCTGGAGCCGCTTATGTTACTCAAGCATTTGATTCATTGAAGCAGATACATGTTCAGATGACTGGAATGGACATCAAAGACGAAGACTATGGACCAAACGCCCCGTATGTAATGGGTTATGGTTCATCAGGAACCAAAGCAGATTACCGAGATTCCTTAGGACGGGCATACCTAGCTGACGACTGGTGCACAACTTGGCCTGTAGCCAGTAGTAACATGCTCTTCACTGGTGGTGCACGCGCAAACTTGGGAACAGAATACTTCAACGACTTCACTAACGCCTTCTACGCAATGGATGAATATGTGACCAATGACACTGGTCATTCCGAACATCTCATGGCTTTAACTTGCTGGGATAAAAACAGCTACATGAGCGACGAGACATATGGATATGCAGCAATATCTGTTTACAAGGACATTAACGGAACCATCGGATTCCTGATTTGGGGTCTGAATGGACAGGACACATACTATGCAACTAAATGGTTCTGGAACTACCCCGCAGGTATACCCACAGAAATAGGAACAACAGCATACTCTGGAATTCAATACCTACAAGCAATGAACGATGGTATTACCGACATAGTTTTAAGAATCCACTATCCAGCGTCTGATCCAATACATCCAACCGTTAGTGTAATAGAGAAACTTGGCACTGTCAGCGAAAAACCACAACACGACTGCCCTGCAGCTGATTTAACGTAGTCGACGAAAGTCGACACCTTCCCCTTTTTCTTTTTTCTATTTTTTAGATGAACAGAGTTGAGAACTTTTTTGTGGGCAACGAAAACTATTAAAATCATTAATTAAAAGGAATTCTGCGAAGGAATTAACAGATTAAAATCAGCAAGAATTTAATAATCCCTTCAAAACATTTCATAATGAGGTTGTGGCTAATGGCTGAAATAGGATTGAGGACTCGAATGCTAGTCAA
>PIXS01000391.1 GCA_003096255.1 Candidatus Bathyarchaeum sp.
TAATTCGCCAAAGGACCGCCCGACATTTCGTAACTCGATTATGCTCCCCATGTTTAACGCTTCCTCAGATAACTTATTGGGATATTAAGAGTGTACACGATAGCAACCAACACAATTCCTAAAGCAAGACTAAATGCAGGTTCTCCCTTGTTAACCTCCAAAGCTATTGAAGTAGTTAACACCCGAGTTAAGCCGTAAATATTGCCTCCCACCATCATTGCAATACCTAACTCTGCAAACGCTCTGTTAAAACCCGCCAAAATTGCTAATATTATCCCATCTGAAGCCTCTTTGATAATGGATATTGAGGCTTGAAACTCATTTGACCCTAATGTTCGTGCTAAATCTCGAAGGTCCAAATCTATGGCTTCAATGGAACTTGTTATGAAACTTACAAGTATTGGCGTTATCAATAACGCCTGTCCAATAATTACAACTTCATTAGTATACAGTAAATCCAAAAACCCTAATTCTCCATTACGTGCAAACACTAAAAACAAAATCATCCCTAACACAACAGTTGGAAACCCAATGAACGCGTTAAATGAGCCGCGTAGCAGTTTTCTGCCACGAAATGTTTTCAGTCCTAGAATTGTTGCGATGGGTATACTCCAAAGCGAAGCTAGAATTACTGCAGATCCGGAAACAGAAAGTGACCTTAAAGTTACTCTAAAAACTGCTGAATCAAGAGAAAAAAGAAGTTGGAATGCTTCGATTGTTCCATCTATTAAGAGGAGCGTCACTTAACGTTCACTCATATAGTTATGGAAGAATTGTAGCATTTAAGAATGTCATATCGCCAGCGTTGTAACGTTTGTTTTCTGGGCATTCTGTTCCGTCAATGAATGCGGCATCTCTGATCCAGCCTGCTGTTGTTGGGTCTGTGTTCTCTGTGAGCAATTCAACTGCTGGGTTGAATAGTGCTTGTCCGAATTCGTCTACGCCAAAGTCTTCGAATATATCTTGAATATCGTCTGATACTAGGAAGTCAATGAATTTCATTGCCTCATCAAATTTCACGTGGGATAGGTCTTCGTTTTGTGGGTCACATGCGATTGCGCTGTAAACGTTTAGTGTTGCTTGTCCTGCTTCGACCAGAATTACCAATTCGATGTTTCCAGAAACATAGTTGTTGAGGTAGCTTCCCATGTCACACATTGTATATGCTAGTTCTTCATTTGCTAGTGCTAGTGTTGCTGTCATCCCTGAGCCACGTTCAAGGTACCAATCTGTTTCTCTGAGGTCTGTTGCATCTTCTCCGCCTGCAATCCAGAGTCTTTTCTCCATTGCGTGTGTACCTGAATCGTCTCCTCGTGAAACCCAGATTGCTTCTCCAGCTTCCCCTGCTTCTTTTATTGCAAGAAGAGCTTCCACTGGACTCAGACCTTCTATTCCTGCGGGGTCGTCTTCTGGACCAACTACAACGAAGAAGTTGTATGCAACGATTTTTCTGTTAACTCCGAATCCTTCTTCAAGAAATGCAGCTTCTCTGACTGCGTCGTGAACTAGGATCATGTCTGCGTCACCGTTTTTGGCTGTCTGTATTGCTAAACCTGTTCCTTGTGAAATGAAAGTAACGTTGATGTTAGGATACAATTCTTCAAATTTTGTGTCAAGTACATCAAGTAGTCCTGTTTCGTAAAGACTTGTAGTAGTTGAAACTGTCAGTATTACCTTTTCTTCATTCTGTGGCTGTAGAAATAGTGCCCATGCTGCTACTCCTGCGGCTCCGATTATTATCGCGACCAATATTATAGCGATGTATTTATTCATACAATTCACCGTTGTGCATTAGGGAACAAACCGTCTATATAACTGTTTATATGAGCCACAAGTGGCTACAAGTGTACCTGCCAACACTGTTTTATATTCACATCAACATTATTTGTGGATGAAGCCCATGCTCAAAGATAATAAACACAAAGTGTCCTGTAAGGTCTGGCTTGAATTCAAAGATGAGCCGTTGCTAGGCAAAGGCGGCGCAAAAATTCTTCGAACAATAGATGATGTTGAATCCATCTCTAAAGCCGCAAAAAATGCTGAAATGGCCTATCGGTACGTCTGGAATTACCTTGCTAAACTAGAGAAAAGACTAGGCGAACCCGTAGTAAAAACATACAAAGGCGGACCTAAAGGTGGTGGAGGCGCAACACTAACAGAGCTAGGTAAAAAACTGCTCGTCGAATACACTCGAGCAGAATGCTACATGAACGAAGTAGTGGGCGACCAAACAAGTTGGGAGGATATTGGATTGAAAATTAGTGCAAGAAACAAGCTTAAAGGAACTGTAGAAAACGTAGAAAAGGGAATAATAACCGCCAAAGTAAAAATAAAAATTGAAGCACCCGCCGTAATAACTGCAATTATTTCTAAAGAAGCAGTTGAAGAACTCGGTGTAAAGAAAGGCGACACCATTGAAGCCGTAATCAAAGCAACTGAAGTAATGGTTGCAAAAGAAAAGTAAGACCAAAAAATGTCTCAGAACATGTTTTTCCACGGTTAGTGGATACAAAAGCATCAACAAACGCCCTCAAAAAGGGTTAAAACGATTTGTTGGTGTCCAAAATTTTTTTACGGTTAATGTTGCATGTTTTTTGTGCTAGGAGCTAAATTGAATTGAAGGTTTTTAACGAAAAAATTGTTTTTTCAACAAAAGGAGAAATAGAACTAACAGACCTAACCGGAAAAGTCAATGAAGTGGTACGCAGGTCTGCCGTAAAAAACGGTTTGATTCACGTTTTTGCACCTCACGCAACGGGAGTGTTAATTTTAACCGAACACGAACCCAGCCTCGATGCAGACGTTAAAGATTTTCTTGAAAAAACAATACCAAAACACGGAGGCTACCGCCACCCATCTAACGCACATTCACATCTACGGTCCATGCTGCTGAGCCCAGACAAAACATTGCCCATAATGGACGGACAGGCAGTCTTTGGAACTTGGCAATCCCTAGTTTTCGTAGAAACAGACGTTTACCCACGCCAAAGAACAATCGTCATGACCGTAATAGGCGAATAAAACAAAACAAACAATTTTGACATTTTTGCGTGTCCAAAACCAGCACAAGCCCTGCAAGTTCATGCCATGTAACCGCGCGATACACAAAAAATATCGATAAGCTTCGAAGCTTAAATACCCCGAAAAATTACGCAAATCTACATGCATTTGATCGTCTGGGCTGCCACAAAA
>PIXS01000392.1 GCA_003096255.1 Candidatus Bathyarchaeum sp.
AATGCTGCTGACAAACCATGACCTGATCCTTGCTGTGACCGTGTATGCTTTGTCTACTCTCCTTTACGTTTATGCCCTAAGCAAGGGGAATTTGTCCATCCTATATCCCATAATTGCAACGTCATACATCTGGACAATGATCTTTTCTAAAGTCTTCCTCAACGAGTCAGTGACCTTAACTAGCTGGGCAGGAGTGTTCTTCATTCTGTTGGGAGTCGCCCTTATTGCGACACAAGCAGGTAGATAGCCGTTGATTGTAATAGCGGTTCCAGCCTGCAACGAATCCAAAAACCTGAGGAACTGCATAGAAACCCTCATGAAAGAAGCCCCTCCTTTAGGAGAAGACTTCCACATTGTAATAGCCGAGGACGGAAGCACAGACGGAACAGACCTTATCGCACAAAAACTGGAACAAAAACACCCCCAAGTCACACACCTGCATTCACCATGTAAACTTGGAAAAGGATTAGCCCTGAGGCAAGCCTTCAATGCAATGGAAGGAGACATCTACGCCTTTATTGATTGTGACCTTGCAACAGACATGAAGTTTTTTCCCAAACTAATTAATTCGGTACGAGAAGGAAATGATTTGGCGCTGGGTTCAAGGTACATGAAAGGTGCAGACGCTAACCGTGTGGTCTTACGTGACTTTCCTTCAAGGGTCTATAATGGTCTCATCAGGTTATTGTTCAAGGACCCGGTGCAGGATCATCAAATCGGCTTTAAGGCTTTTTCCCGTCGCCTAATCAAAGATGTCTTGAACGAATGCGATAGCACAGGATGGTTTTGGGACACAGAAATCATAATCAGAAGCATACACAGCAACTACAAAATTGTTGAATTTCCAGTAGAATGGGAAGAGAAGAAAAAAGACACAAGCTCCTTCAAGATGGTTGTTGCTGTTACCATGCAAAACGTGCGCGGAATCATCGGATTGAAAAAAATTCTCTCAAAATGAAACAGGATTCAGCAACTGCATTCTGGCGCAATGGCCTGTTAAGCAAGCTGTTCATGTTATCTTTTTTATTGGAAGATACAAAAATTTAATATTGCTTTGACAGAGTTACAGAACAATCCATGGATGGGTAACGTTTGGCTTCTGTTCTTTCCGACATTGTTTCACGGTTCGATAAGTGGCGTCTAGCGTTTCTTATTTTTCTTGTAGCCTTTGCTGCCCTCATGCTCCTGTATATTGATTATGCTCCAGTTCGCTGGGACGAGACCCCCCACCTCTATGGCGGACTGTTGCTGAGCCGCGGACAGTTTGCCGACTTTCTGCATGAAAACGCCTTTTATCCACCATTATTCGACGTTACAACCGCTCTTTTCTTCAACGCAATCGGCGTAAGCTTGTTCTCAGCCAGGCTAGTGGCAGTCATCTTCGGGCTGCTTTCATTATGGGTTGTCTTTGAGTACGCCAACAAACTGTATGGACCCAGAAACGCCCTGCTTTCAGCTGTTCTTTTGGCTGCGATGCCAGGCTTCGTTACATTGTGTAGAATGGCGTTAATCGAAACAATGCTGATGTTCTTCTTTTCCATCTCGATGTTCCTGTTTTTTTCATGGATGCGCACAAAACAAGACCGGCTGCTCATTTTTACAGGAATAACTCTTGGCTTAGGCTTTCTTGTCAAGTATCAGATTGTCATCGGCGGCATAGTCATCCTGATCAGTCTACTCTATTTTGTCAAGCAGCGTCTTTCATTCAAGCTTAGCAAGTTTTTGCTTGTTCTGATTGTTGCGGTGCTTGTTATTTCGCCGTGGGTTATTCTTGTCTATCAACAGTATGCCTCAGACATGATTGGAAAATGGATCTATGTAATGGGCATGGGCAACGAGGAACGGCTCGCATATAGTACACGGTTTCCTACGCCCATCTTTTATCTAATTGAAATGACTCAGCCTTATCCCCACAGGCACCCGATTGCTCTTCCTCTTTTTCTTCTTGCTTTACCTGGGTTAGGACTCTGGGCTTGGCGAAGAAATGAAGGCGACAAATTTTCCTTAATCACCTTTGCAACAGTCTATGTCGTCTTTACGATTATAACTAGCAAGGATTGGCGCTACATAACCCTGATTTTCCCAATCTTGGCTGTCTCCGCTTCAGAGTTGATTATGTCTCTATTTGATAAAGCTAGGGACAGGCTGAAATTGACGCACATCAACTTCCCCGACAAGAACTTTACTAAAGTTGCTGCCGCTGCCTTGGCAATATTTGTTGCTGCTTCATTGGCTTACAGTGCATGGGAAGCTTATCTGTGGGTAGAGTTTGATCACGTTAACATCCCGATTGATGACGCAAGCAAGTATGTTGTTGAGCGTGTAACCCCAGACGAAAAAATAATCGTTCTTTGCGGCGGAAACTACTTCAGCGCAGACATGGTAGAGTATTACTTGCTTGTGTATGACCCAAATCAGGAACAGCCTGTGCAGTATCCTGAGTTGCCTGTTGATGCGTACAAGCCAGACTTCAATTACACTGAGTTAATTGAAACCTCTGAAGCTACCAACGTGAAGTATCTGTTATTGTTTGAGCACGGCAACATAACATATTACGATTCAGACCTACGATACTCGGATGTGTTAGATGCTATGATTGACACAAACAGATTCACAATTGAACAAGAATTAGGAGCTTCACCTCGCCGGATATTCATCCTGCGATTTTTATCAAACTCTTGAGTGAACATAAAAATGACGCAACGACGTGACCGCAAGCTTGCCATAGCCATACCCGTTTCCATAATCTCTGACATTCCCCATCTACGAGAGAAAACATTGGAGATTGGTTTGATTGCAAGAGCAGCAGCTATCTTTCGCGTTAACGAAATCCTTGTGTTTTCTGACAATGTGAGCGCGAGCCAGAACAGGGACAGAAATCTAATTGTCACCCTGTTGTCCTATGCGGAGACGCCCCAGTATCTACGGAAACGACTGTTCAAACTCAAGCCTGAACTACGGTATGCGGGAATTCTTCCGCCTCTGCGCACGCCCCATCATCCTCTAGAGCGGAGGGCAAAGAAGCTGAAGTTGGGAGAGTACAGGGAAGGTGCCGTAGTGTCTGTTACCGAGACTGGGTCAATGGTGGATGTGGGTGTGGAAAGACCGCTACCTCTTCCTGATGTCCAGTTGTCTGTGAACCGAAGGGTCACCGTAAAAATAACGAAGACTGGGAAGCATCCTGAGCTTGCTTTGGCGAAGCGTGAGGAGATTAAATCTTATTGGGGATACATTGTGAAGTCTTCAAAAGGTTCGTTTGGGCAACTAACCAAGACATATCACTATGATTTGGTGATTGCCACATCCAAAGTGGGAACCCCCCTTGCGGAGGTCACTGACGAGTTGACTGAGCGGTGGAAAAAGTCTGGCAAGGTTCTGGTGGCTTTTGGGGCGCCAACTCAGGGGCTTCAGGAGATTGTGGCAAAAGAAAATCTTAGTTTAGACAAGGTTGCCGACTTCACTATCAACACTATTGCCTGTCAGGGAACTGAAACAGTGAGAACCGAAGAGGCGCTGTATGCTTCTTTGGCTCTACTGAACACTATGGGCAACTGAAAAAAGGTTATTTTATCGCAGTTATGTTGCGGTTGTGCTTGTGGGGCGACTTTCTAGTTCAAGTGAAACGTTGTCTGTTTGGTTGTCTCTCACTATTGTTATGTTGATTGTTTGTCCTGGCAAAGTGTATTCTTCTAGATACGCTGACATGTCATCTATGTTGGTTATTCTTACTCCGTTAATCGCTATGATTATGTCTCCGCCAACAACCACAAGTTCATTACCGATTTGAACCTGCTCTGTTCCACCCTGTAAGCCTGCTTTGTCTGCTGGTCCCCCGCTTGTAGTGCCTGCAATCAGCCAGCCGTAAGTGACATTGACGCCTATTTCTTCGGCGATTTCATAATTCATGTCGGTTCCTGAAACTCCCAGCCACGGATGTTCATCATAAGAGCCCTTGTTGATCAGGTCTCCGATTTCCCTCAAAATTGTGTTTGACGGTATCGCGAAACCCACTCCCTGAGAGTCTTGAACAATTGCTGTGGCTATGCCCACGACTTGACCCTGATAGTTCAATACTGGACCTCCAGAGTTGCCTGGATTGAGGGGCGCTGTTGTTTGGATGACGTTTGCTATGACGTAGCCGCCTGTAGTTTCTGCACTCAATGTTCTGCCTAGGGCGCTGACAAAGCCTGTGCTCATTGAGCCAGCTAATCCGTAGGGTGTGCCGACGACCATTACTGGATCGCCAACGTTCAAGTTTGATGAGCTGGCAATTTCAAGGGGCACATACTCATATTCGGGGGCTTCTACAGAAAGTACTGCCAGTTCCGCGTATGGGTCTGAGCCAAGAACGTCTGCTGGGTAGGTGTTGCCGTTTGAGAAAGTTACTGTGATGTTGATTGCCTCGCCTGCCACATGATAGTTTGTGATAACCACGATATCCCCTGTGAAGTTATAGATGAAACCAGACCCTTGAACCTGAGAGTAGTATCCGCGTCCAAAGATGTCGTAATGGGAAAACACACTTCCTCGGATTACGACAACAGAGTCTGCAACTTGGGCATATAGCTGGGAAACTGAAACATTCTCGTTTGTGTATACTGTAAGGTTTTGGGTGTTCAGGTTTTGTGTTGATTGGAGTTGGGCGAGCTGTTCTTGGAGTGATGTGACCTGATCCTGCAGGTCATCAACGTCTCCTGAGGTAGTGGAATAGCAAATCAGATATCCAAGTAGTCCTCCTGAAACTAGGCTGCATATGACCACAATCGCTGCAAGCATTGTTGTGGTGCGTGTGTTTTTTGGTTTTTCAGAAACCTCCAACTATGCCCCTTCCTGTTTACTTAATGGACAAATTCGGTGGGATAAGAAAAAGGGTTGAAGACTATTTTAATTATGCCGCGCTTTTCTAGCCTTTCTATAGCATCAAAGAATCGGCGCTGCTGATGCTTCTTCACATCAAAGTCTTCCAGTATGTCTTTTACTGGAAAATGAGTGCCCCTGTAATTTCCAATCTGCCGCCGCATATAATTCACGACAAGTCGTTCTACTGTTCCGCATTTCCATGTGGTGTCTCGAAGTAAAACAATGAATGCTCTGGGCAGTCTTTGAGACGCTGCTTTTCTAGTTACACAAATCAAAACTTTTTACCTCCATTCATTTTTTGTTTTCTAATCTACACTAGATTTGAGTCAACAACATCTTGTGGAACATAAAAGCGTTTTTCAGAATTATACCAAAATTCTGTCTACTAAGCAATAATTTCGGCGACAGAATGAAATTAGCACGATATTGTTGTTTATTCAACAGTTTCTTTGATCGTCTTGGATTCTGAAATAAGCTTAAATACATAGAAAAATGAACGTGATTACCATTCCTTGAGAATTACAAACATTATAGGTTGAGAGCTTATTGAATTGCCCCCATTGTGGAAGTGAATTAGAGTATGAAGATGCCACTATTTGTCCCAAATGTGGAGAATCTATCGTAGTCGAAGAAACTGAAACACAGCAAGACGTCATTGAGACGCCGCAAAAACAAACCGATTTGCTCCTTGCTGCATCCATTGTAACAATGATTGCAGCCACTTTTGTCGCGAGCTTAGGATATCTTGGCGTATTCCAATACATTGAATTGATTGATTACTACGTGAATTATTATGGCTTAAGTTACTCTGCGGCATCAGATTTTGCCCTAGGATTCTTGATTTTTGGGATTGATGGGCTTGTCGCCGGAGCATTTGCCTTGGCAGGAGCATTTCTCATGCTGAAACGGAAGTGGTTCATGTTCTCTATGGTGGGAACCATTTTTCCTTTAGCTTCAGTTTTCGTCACTTTCGTATGCGTTCAACAATATAACTATGGGTTCACAGACATCTTGATATTTGCTGAAGTAGCCGCAGCAATGTTCTCGTTCATAGGTATGTTGCTGACTTTTGCATCACGAAAAGAATACACGTAGGGGCTAGACCCCCATCAATCTTTTATCAATCAGTCTGCCGCAAAACTGGATATGCGTTATGGAATACAGTGAGATTTATTATTGTATTCTTCATTTCTTGTTCATTATTCTCCTCTGTTTCCCTGGAGCTGTATGAATGGCAATTCGTGTTCGCCCATTAAAGTATCTACTTGGCTGGCTTATTGCGGGAACTCGAGGCGGATTAACTCGTGCCAAAATAATCGAGACGTTACAGGAGAATCCGCAAAACGCAAATCAGCTGGCGAACACTCTTGGAATGGATTACCGAACAATACGGCACCATCTTAAATTGCTGACAAAGAACCGAATAATCACCTCCGCTGGAGATGGGTATGGCACTACCTACTTCTTGACTGTAGAAATGGAGGAAAATTACGGTGTATTCGAGGAGATTCTGAACAAATTGTGGAAAAAACAAAAAAGGAAGTAAAATAAGTGAAGCTACATATGAATAAATATCTGAAAGCCTCGTTTTTCTTCACCTTTTTGGCAGTGGTAGCCCTATTCGCAGATTTTGTTGCACTCCAGCATTCCCCCTCTCCTCAAACATCCCTCCTTGACCCCCACCAGATTCCTTCTGACAGATTCAACTTTAACATAGAAGAATACTCTGCGTCGGTATGGGACATTGAACTGTTCTATAAAGTCAAAACAATGCTTTCAACAATCAACGCCACCCTCCTCGTTCTATTGCTGGCAACATACATTGACCTATACAGAAAACTAAAATCAGAATTTACGCTCGGGCTTATACTCTTCTCGTTGATTCTGCTTCTCTATGCCATCTCATCCAATCCCCTGCTACAACAGTTCTTTGGCTATTGGGGAATTGGCCTTGGACCATTCGCAATGCTGCCCGACCTGTTCACAACGTTTGCTCTGGTTGTGCTGCTGTATCTGACAATGAAGTAACCAAAAAGCGCCTTCATATTAGGAGCCTAATATTACTTTATTGTTGAAAAATAGCTTTTTTCAGAAAAACTTGGAGACCGAAGTTATGCCATTTCCTGAATTACAGGTGCCTTTGAGCCCGTGGATTATCTAAAAGTAAATAAAGGTAATCTACGATACTTACGCCAACAACAATTGGAATCATCCACTGATGGTGTTTCATGTGAAAAATGCACAAACCCACAAAAAAATCGTACCAAAGGCAATAGTTTTTCTTATGATTATTTTTACCGTATCCATAATGTTAGCTCCGTTGTCCCCAGTAAGTGCCCAAGACGGCAACGCAAGCCTCACCGGCACAATAACTGACATGGGCGTAGACACCGACGGTGACGGAATCTACGACACCCTAGACGTCGGAGTTGAAGTCAATGTTACCACCGCAGGAACATACAAGGTGGAAGTTATTGGACTTCTTGATTCCTCATCCGATCTCGTTAGTGTTTCTAACCAGAACTCCACATACCTTGATGCTGGGGTTCAGGTAGTTTACGTCTCTCTGGACGGTCCAGCCATTTTCGAGTCATGGGTTGTTCCAGCCAACGTTTCCAACATCATCCTCTCCGAGTCTGGAAACCAACTGGATTCTTTGTCTAACGTTCCTTTGACTAATCCATATCTTATATCGAACTTCGGGCTTTTGCCTGCAACCCTTACAGGCACAATCACTGATGAGGGTGTGGACACTGACGACAATGACCTGTATGATTATCTTCGTATAGGCGTGGAAGTTAACGTTACCACTGCAGGAACATACATGATTGACCTCGGCGGACTGTATGATGCGTCATTAAACGTTCTCAGCGGCTCAGCAGTGAATTCCACATATCTAAACGAAGGAATTCAGATAGTGTACGTTGACATCAACGGCGCAGAAATCTATGCAGCAACTGTCAGCCCTACAACCCTTGCAACAATCCTCCTTTACGACGAATCTAATAGAACACTCAGTGAGCTGCATGACATTACATTGCCCACTTCCTACACATACACTGACTTCCAGCGTCCAGTTATTGTCGTTGACATTGTTGAAGTGGAACGAAAGATAATGCTAGAGCAGGATGGAAGCATCTACGTTACTAACGCTTACCTCATAAACAATGTTGGATTCTGGATAGAATACCTTGAACTTGGTTTCCCCGAAGGCGCCTACGACTTTGCTGTGCGGGACGAAATGGGAACTCTTACAACGTCAGAAGCAAACAATTTGATGAATGTGACTCTCAGGTACATTGTATACTCAAACGAAACAACAACACTCTATGTGAATTACCATCTTCCATGGGACAGTCATGTCACTCAAGCAAACGGAGTCGACTTCGCCCTACAGTTTACTTTCTTTGAAGAATTCAACTCAACAATCGGAACTTTGAATGTTGACGTAATTCTTCCAGAAGGCGCCAAATATCAGTCATCTACTTTGGACCCCGTTAACACCGAAGACGGCTTGACCTTCAGTTTCTCTGATGTGGAACCTTCCGATGACCTCGGCTTCGAAATCAATTACAAATATGATGTGTTCTGGGGTTCATTCTACCCAACCATCTGGATGGGAATCGTAGCCGCAGTTGCGTCAGTATTTCTCTTCTTCAAGGGAGCACCAACAGCAATCTCCATTGCAACAATTCAGGTTCCCTCAACAGAAATCAGGAGCTTCATTGATTCATACGAAGAAAAAGCATCAATTCGTTCAGAGATTGAATCACTTGACGAACGGTTACGAAAAGGAAAGATTCCCAGACGCAGATACAAAGTCCGCAAAAAGATGCTGGACTCCCGCCTTGCCACCGTTTCCAGAAATCTGACCACCCTCAGCGATAATATACGTCGTGCTGGTTCTAAGTACGCGAACATGATGAGGCAGATTGAGGTAGCTGAAGCAAACCTTGAGGGTGCAGAAAGGGACATGCAACGGGTGAAAGCACGTTACAGGCGCGGAGAAGTGTCGAAAGGTGCCTATGGAAAGCTTCTGGAAGAGTACCAAGGCAGAATTGAATCATCTGAAGCAACCATTGACGGAGTTCTATTGAGGCTCCGTGAATAGTCTTCTTTTTCTCTTTTTTTACAAAACGTTTTTATTGCATTGCTTAATTTTGGTTAAAATCTAATAGTGGAGTTGATTAGATAATGGTTGAAATCAAAGTCGATGTTGAGAAATGCACTGGATGCGAATCATGCGTTGACACCTGCCCTGTTGGCGTTTACGAAATGAAAGACGGCAAGTCTGTTGCAGTAAACGTTGCCGACTGTCTCATCTGTCGCGCATGTGAGATGGAGTGCCCAGAAGGCGCCATCGAAGTCATCGAGTAAACAAACTCGCAACTTTCTGACTATCCCACAAAAGGGGAAGCAACCAGTTTTCCCCATCCTTTTCTCTAATTTTAGAAAAAATACTGTTTTCAACAATGTACCTTTATTAGGCTCCTAATATGAGCGAGCTGATTGTTTTTTTGTTAGTGGCTTGTTGAAGCGGTTTTTATTATCTTAACCATTCGGCAAGAGTAACTTCGTTAGTGTTTCCTGTTTTTTCGAGAGTTACTATTCCTCTTTCGGCAAAACGTGCAACTATTCTATGTGTTTTTAGTCTGCTGAGTCCCGTTTCGTGTCGAATATATTTCTGAAGATATTTTCCGTTATGTTTTTTCAGGGTGTTGAGTACTTTGCGTTCATCATGGTTTAGCGTCTTCAGAACAGAGTCATAGGATGAAGAATTCTGAGATGTATGTATGTCGCTGATTGTTTGTGTTGCTTGAGTTTGGTTCTGTATTTCTGGGAATAAGAAAAAGTAAACAATGCCCCCGATTCCCACAATCACAATACCAACAGCTATTATTAGTAAAACTCCCCATGTTGCCAACAAGGGGTCATTGGTTTGGTAGCTCCCACTCATCCAATCTCCCATACAACTCCACATATTGCCAATCGAACCAGATTGATTTGGAGTCGTGGTGGTCGGAGTGAAAACGAATCCTGAAATTAAAAGAACAACCAATAGAAAGATTGCCGAAAATAGCAGAATTAGAAAGATGCTGATTTTCTTCAAAATTATCAACTATTATATAACCTGAAAACTATTTAATTGCATCTATTTTCTGGTGAAAAACAGTGAAGTCAAATGCTGGTCTAAGAAAGAAAGCTTTGTTTCTTGTTTGGATTGGCGAAATATGGAATGTTTTTGAAGCAACTATAGCGATATGGGCAGCCTTGATTGCGGGTAGTGTGGCTTTGCTCGCTTTTGGTTTAGACAGTCTGATTGAGTTGTTTGCTGGGGCAGTTATGATTTGGCGGTTTTGGAAAGAAAGGGAAGACAAAGACGATGCCTCAGAAAGAAAGGCGCTCAGACTAATTGGAGTAACTTTCTTTTTGCTTGCAGCATTCATAGTGGTTCAGTCAATCGCTACGTTATTAGGCTATTTTAGTCCGCCACAAGAAAGTGTTGTCGGCATTTATGTTACAGTAGCAAGTGCGATTCTGATGACTGTCTTATTCGTATACAAAAATCGAATTGCTAACCAAATAGGTTCGCGGGCTTTAAGGGCTGAAGCTTACCAGAGTTTGGTTTGTGATTTACAAGACCTTATTGTTCTTGTAGGTTTAGGTCTCAACAGCCTCTTCGCTTGGTGGTGGGCAGACCCAGTCATGGCTTTGGCCCTTGTTCCCTTCTTGATTAAGGAAGGTTTAGAATCTTTTGAAGACGAAGAAGACTAAAAACTGTTTCAAAACCGTTTCATAACTGTTTCAGTATACTTTCATAAGATGTCATACTCAATTACTCAGGTAGGTGATTTAGAATGTGTATGTCATGCGGTTGGGGATGGCTTCCTCTTCTAGCTTTGTCTACATGCAGTACGTCGCACGTTCACTCTCATAGTGAACACGTCCACAATAGCGAAAACGCCTTAGAAATACTCAAGCAAAGATATGCTAAGGGCGAAATAGACCGAGCAACATATTTGGAAATGAAAAAAGATCTGGAACAATAAAAAAATTGGTTCTGCAAAAACTGAGTTTCAAAGCAGAATCAACAAACATTTTTTGCTAGACTTTAATCCTACAACTTGTAAAAGATTTTTTTCTTGGACATTGTTGTTGTCGGCCAACATCAAACATCTATTGCAGTCGTTAATTTGCCCATTGAAGAATCGACGAACTGTTTACTAAACTGTTTCACAACCGTTTCATTTTTGTTTCAGCGAACGTTCTTAAGACTCCTATAACGGTGTTATAGATGGTGATGAATTGATGAAAACAAAAATCGTAATCGCTTTGATAACCGTTGTTGCCTTAGGTGTTTTGGCAACCGGAATAGTACTTGCCCATAATCCAACTCCGGCAACCAATTACCCCACAGGTCCCTATGATCCAGACACAGGATATTATGGATGGGGTCGTGGATGCTACGGCTACAATCAAGAATATTACCGATATCCACCAACTCAAGACCCCGACACAACAGAACAACCGCAACCTCCGGTACCGCCACAACCAACAATACCAACAGACCCCAATTACTACTATCCCCGCGGCTACGGACGAGGATGCTGGGGCTGGTAAACCCCCATCTCTTCTTTTTTCATAAATTGGAGGTGAATTGATTTGATGTGGTTTGGTTGGGGTTTCATGTTTTGGGGACCAGTATGTTTACTGTTACTTGCTGTAGGCATCTATTACCTAGTGACTTCCTCTTCTCGAAGAACAAGCTGTTCAGAACATTCTCATAGTCAGCAGCCACAACACTATGGCGGAAGAGCAATTGAACTCCTAAAAGAACGATACGCTAAAGGCGAAATATCAAAAGAACAGTTCCTGCAAATGAAAAAAGAACTACAGTAAAAAGTCCACAACGTGTAGGACACACTATTTCCCTTTTTTATCATTTTTTAATTAGGATGTGAAAATTTATGGTCTTTATCTACTGCAGAACCTCAGATGACCTTAAACAGGTTGGCCAGTTTCTTTGTAGGGCAAATTCTGTTACAGGCAACAATAGTGACAACTCTTGGGTTGTTAACGAGTCTGACGACGATTGCTGGGTTATAGCAACAACCTGTAACCTGTCTACAGCGGGCATGTTATCCCGTGTTAGAGATGATGTAATTTGCATTGAAGTTGACGACGATTGCGCTCCAAAGGTGATTGAACCCCTCATCAAAAAATATGGTTTTGACAATCTAAAATGGCTATTAACCAAATAGACTACATGTTTGAATAATTTGGGACCAAACCCCCCATCAAAAAAGACCTTACTTCAATCATCTTGTCAGTTTCAGAAAAAATACTGTTTTCAACAATCTGCTGCTATTAGGAACCTAATATAAACGGCATGATTAAGATTCTCAGTTTATGTTCCAGAATCTCGATTGAATCTGCTTTACTTGATCTATCGTTTTTTCTCCCTTTCTCTGCACCTTGACACCTGCACTCTGATGCTTGTCTTTGAGCTTGTAGGGAATGTTAGCCATTTTTGCAGTGACCGCACATGCCATCTTTCCAAGAAACCTCATGCTGTATCCGCCCTCCAGAACCGCCACAACTTTTCCTTGACAAAACTTCTCTGCCGACTTTAGGACAGAGTCAAAGATTTTGGTGTATGTGAATGCTGAGAGTGACAGGTTTCCTACTGGGTCTGCGTAATGGTTGTCAAAGCCTGTGGAGACCAGAATGAACTGGGGCTTGTATTGGTTGATGATTGGAGCCGCAATCTCATTGAAGGCTCGAAAATAGATTTTGTCGCCTGTTCCATAAGGAAGCGGAATGTTCACACTATATCCTTGTCCCCTGTTTTTGCCGACTTCATCAACAAATCCAGTTAAGGGAAACTCGATGGGGTCCTCATGGAGGCTAACATAAAGAACCTTGCTGCTTTTGTAGAAGATGTCCTGTGTCCCGTTTCCATGATGGGCATCTATGTCCAGAATCAAAACGCGTTCCAGACCAAACTTTTTCTGCAAATAAGCTGCAGCTAATGCAACATTATTGAAAACACAAAAGCCCATGGGATAGTCTGGTCCAGCATGGTGCCCCGGAGGTCTAACAAAGGCAAAAGCATTCCTATACTGTCCCCTCATGACCATGTCAGTTGCCTTAACTGCTCCTCCAGCAGCCAAACGAGCCACTTCATAGCTTCTGGAAGAAACCACAGTGTCTTCTTTGTCCAGTAATCCTCCGCCGCAACTGCAAAACTGTTTGATTCGCTGAATGTAGTCAAGTTTGTGGACTAGTTGCAGGTCTTTGATGCTAAGGGCTTCTGGTTCCACAATGGCGCAGTTTTCGTTTTCGAGGATTCCGTTCTTGTTTAGTTCTCTCATTATTACTCTGAGGCGGGAAGGTGACTCGGGATGGCGGGGTCCAGTTTTGTGGCTTAAGTACTTGTATGAGTAAATCAGAGCTGTTTCTGCCATTTCTGTCACTTCCCAAACAATAAACAGGTAGTTTCTCCGTTAACA
>PIXS01000393.1 GCA_003096255.1 Candidatus Bathyarchaeum sp.
CTGGAAGTCTATACGGCGAAAACGCACATGTATGGAAACTTCTGAAAAAAGAAAGAAAGCCCTTAGATTTTCTTGCAGACATCGAGAAAACATTTCTCCAGTTTGATCTTGCAAGAAACGAAATACGAGTCTACCTCTATCTAGCACGATCAGGGGTACAAAAAGCTAGAGAAATTTCAGACACACTTTCTCTACACAGAACCGAGACCTACCGGATTCTAAGAGATTTAGAAAAACGTGGTCTTGTTTCTTGTATTTTAGAAAAACCATTGAAATTCACGGCTGCTCCCTTTGAGCAAGCCTACGACATTTTGGTAAAAACCAAAAGACTCAATGTGCAACTTTTGGAAAGGAAAAAGAAGGAACTAGTTGAGCTTTGGTTGTCTGTTCCCCACAAAAAGGCAGAGCCAGAAACTAAAGAAATCTTTCAGATACTCGAAGGAGAAGAACAACTAATCCTTAGAGCCAATGAAATTGTCGATAGAACAACGAAAGAGGTGTATGTTTTAGCTCCTGACTTGGGGCTGTTGCGCCTTTACCATTCTGGTTTTACTGACAACTTGGAAAAGGTTTCTAAAAAGAGAGTAAAAGTTTTACTTCTGACAAATGATTCACCAAAAAGCCACTTCATAGCCGAAAAAATGGGCCTAAGTGACGTAAAATATCTGCCCGTAAAGTCTGACGAACTTCCTTGCTACATACTATCTGACAAACAAGAGCTTCTGTTTTCCGTAAAGAACGGTGACGATCAAGATTCTGGAATGCGACGAAAGAAAGAAAAAATCTCTTTTCTTTGGACAAACTACAATACCTTCATCAAAGCTTTACAATTGCTTTTCATGAACTTGTGGGACAACAAACAGTCATCTGTATCTAAAGAGTTGCTCAAAGTACGTATGGTTGCTCATTAGCTCCTTTTTTCATTTTTTTGAATTTTTTATCCAATTAAATTTAATTTGGAGGAATTTAAAATAGCAACCCAAAATTGTTGCGAAAAATCTAAAAGAATAATTAGTCATACTATACAAAATGATTTAACATCAATTTTGCTTACTACAAAATTGGACCAAAAAGAGGAAGTGCCTTTGGTGGATGAACACCAATTATGCCCTGAATACAGAACAGACAATTCCGAGGGACTTAAAGGGTCGCTAGATATGAATTATCGGGAGATTGGTTGCGTGAAGTTCAGTGTTGTTATGGCCATCCACAATGAAGCTGATATGCTTCCTCTAAGCCTTCCTACCGTTTACAACTTAAGGCCCTCTGAAGTTATCCTGATTTTCGACAATTGCACAGATAATTCTGAAGAAGTAGCCAAGAAAATAATTACAAAATACGACCCACTAAATCAAATTACTAGATGTATTAATGACCCTCCAAAAGAAATTGAACACAAATTTAGAATTGCGTATTTGAAGAGACTGGGAATGGACTTAGCTAAATATAATTTTGTCTTAGTTTCTGATGCTGACACTATTCTTGACCCCAAAATTCATGACTTGATGAACCAGATAACACAATTTCCTTTCATGTCTTTTGAGCGGGTTGATTTTCCAGTTAACTGGAGAACCCTCATAAAAAATGGTTTAAATTTTCTTCCATTATGGACTGACGACCAAGTAAGCGGAATTTACGCTGTAGACCTAAAAGTAAGAGCTGAATGCGAAGACCCAAAAAAAGTCAAATCAATTGAACAAGGAGAAGACACACTCATGCACCAGTGTATCAAAGCAAAGTATCCTACTAAATTCTTTCATGTTAACAACATTCATTTGCGACCAAAAGAGGACTCCGCCCGTCACTACCGAAGAGGAACATACTACTGGAAGACTGCCAAAAGAGGGTTCATTAAAACAATTCTAAGTTCTGTTATTTCTTGTAGATATACTCTTATCAAAGGTTACATCCACGCTAGATTCGGAGGCCAATAAGGGTGGTTCTGATTCTTGGCCACGGAACTGCAGATGACTCCATTGAAACACTTTTGTTCATAAAAAGCACAAAAAGTGAGAAAGATAAATGAAGATTCTGTTTGTATCGAACAATCTTGACCATTTTTTCAAGGACCTGTTTGAAGGATTAACGATAAACCATGAAGTTGTATTTTTTAAATTCAGCAAGTTTCCCAATATCATTAAGCTAATATTTGCAGCAAAACGGTGTGATTTAGTTTTTGTCGAATACCTTGCAGGTGCAGCTTGGACAATTTCAATGTTGAAGTCAATTATCAGAAGGCCCATTGTTGTTAGGTGCCACAGATTTGAACTTTGTGAACGGCTCAAAGATTTATCCAAGATTAAAGCAACAAAGAAAACGGTAGAAAAAGTTGATGAAATTATTTGCGTCAGTAACGGGATACAAGACAGGTTAATTTCATTCTTTCCTGAAGCCGAGAACAAAAACATAGTGATAAACAATGGAATATCCATTAGAGAAAAAGTGTCCCACGTGGCTACTAACCATCTTGAAATAGGTTCTATGGGTTTTCTGAAAGAACGAAAAGGGTTTTTAGGCTTAATTAACGTAGTGAGCGACCTCATCGATGAGGGATTTGATTTGACTCTTCATATTGCCGGAAAAGGGCCACTTATGGAGTCGCTAAAAAATAGAGTCAAAGAATTACAGAAGTCTGATAGCATCTTTATTGATGGCTACATAAACGATGAAGACTATGATGAATGGTTTTTAACCAAGGACGTTTATGTTCAAAACAGTTCAAGCGAAGGACATTGTGTGTCCACAATAACTGCTATGGGTCATGGTTTAACTGTCTTTTCTTCTGATGTGTGTGGCGCTGCAGATTCGTTGAAACCATCTTTTATCTATCCTGTCGGAGACCTTGAATGTCTCAAAGATAAACTGAGATGGTTCTATAATTTATCGCCTGAAGAGAAATCAATGATTCAAAAAGATAATTATGAAAAATCCCTTAGAGATTTTAACATCACGCATCAAGCAGAAAAGATAGCCAATAGATTCAAAATCTATGTCAAATAAGGGCTACGCTTGGAAAAAAACCCATACAACATCAGTCACTTTCGGGTCAAATGGTTTGCGGCTTATGCTAAAAGTTGACAATTATTCTGTAACTGTTGTATTACTCGTTATCTTGACACTAAAATGGGATATGTATACTCCGTTTTATGCGGGGTCCTCACGAAATCCATGTAATCTTTGCGAAGCAAATGAAAGAATTCATGTTTCAGTGCATGTAACATTTGCTACGACAAAAACGTCTCTGTTGTCGTAAATATGTGTTGAAACTAGTACTGGGTCATCTACTGTTTGAGTTTCTGCAACAAAAGATAACGTGTACGTGCCATTTCCATAATCGGTGACACTTGGTGAATCTACTGATATCCAATTCTGGTCTGATGGGTCTCCATCGTATTCATAATATACTGTAATGTTTTGTGTTAAAGCAGGTTCTCCCTCGTTGAGTACATTACATGTGATGTTTACCTGTTTGCTTGTTCCTCCCAAGAGGTTGTAGGTTCCATCCACAGTGATTGATGTTGTGATGTTAGTTGCGTGTTCCATTTGAATCTCAGAGTCTGTTCCCGCAAATGTCACAGTAAAGTTTGCGTATGCACTGGAAACTCCTTTTCCGTCTGACCCCCACGAAATCCATGTGCCCGATTCATACGGAGAACTATTGCATTCAGTAAACAGAACAGTACATTTTCCAAAGTATGATTGGTTTCCAACAAATGAAGCATACTTGTTGAGGTTGTATGCTAAAACTTGGGTGTCTCCGCCGTTGGAAACATTGACTAGAGCGCTTGTTACCGTGTTTTTCA
>PIXS01000394.1 GCA_003096255.1 Candidatus Bathyarchaeum sp.
AACTCCAAACCTTCCAGAACCCCCGGTAATCATACACGTGCGGAACCCTAGCAAACAAAATTGGTAATCTTTTAAGTCTGTGAGGGACAATCAATCAAAAACCCTTTCAGGGCTTCCCCCCAATTTGAGAAGCTAGTTGTTGAGGCAGTACCAAAACTTAAGTCTCAACAGTTTAAGTTAGGCCAAGTTATTGTCAAACTTACTCGAAGAGATAAAATTCTCTTCAAAACTTGTGCGACAGCATTACAGGCAAAAAACAAGGAACGAGCCGCAATCTTTGCTACTGAACTTGCTGAAGTCAGAAAACTTACCAAAGTTATCTATCACACCCAGATTCTTGTGGAACGCGTTATCTTGCGGCTTGAAACATTAAAAGAATTTAACACAGCCTTTTCAGATCTGAAACCAGTTATCATGAACCTTCAATCTGTAACAAAAGGTCTTAGTTCCTTTATGCCACAAATGGCCATTGAAATGGAAAGGGTTAATGAAAGCATATTTGAGGTCATGACCATGTCCAAAATCGACGCCTCAAAACTTGAAGTGCCAACGGATATTAAAACTCCAGGCGGCGAAGAAGTTCTCGCAGAAGTCGCCGATTTTCTGGAGGAACAAATAACCGAGAAGCTTCCAG
Source organism: Candidatus Bathyarchaeum sp. (assembly GCA_003096255.1). The sequence goes on from PIXS01000394.1 coordinate 635, forward strand.
AACCTCCAATGTCTGCGCCGGTCATGGAAACGCCTCAACCCCAACAACGGGTTGTAAAACAAAGAAAGATGGTTGCTCTCACAGCTTCATGTTCAGAAATTTCTGAGCCTCAAATCTCCCAAAAATTTGTAGCCTTTAAAGAAACCGAAATGAAGCGTGTTGCTTTGACAATTAATGAAGACTTAGAAGAGTCCGTTTTAGATTATGCAAAACGGCGTGCAGGCGATCTCGATATTGGTCAATGTGCTACCGAGTTACAGGTTGCATGCGGGGAAATTGAAAAGGCTCTGGAAAGTCTGGGTGTAAAAGGAAAAATTAAGATTGCGTCGTGATTCATATGAGTGCTTCTCAAGAACTTGAACAAGCTGCAACTAAATATGCTTTGGAGGCTGTCCGCCTTGACAAACAAGGGTCAAAGGGGATGGCTATTACAATGTATCAGAAGGGTATCTCGACTCTGCTGAAACTTGTCAGGTTATACCCGAATTATGGTTTAAATTCGGTGTATATTCAGCGTGCGCAGGCGTATCAGGAACGAATTAAGGCTCTGCAAGGAGGAAGACCTGTTCAGCCATTCAATAACGGCAACAACGGTAATGGACACTCGCAACCGGATCGGTCTGTAGGAATGATGGATAATCAGCCAGATGCAGAAGCAGGGACTGGTGAAGAAAAAGCAAGTTATGACGAATTAGTGCTGCAAGAGAAACCTAATGTAAGCTGGAGCCAAGTTGTTGGTCTGGAGATTGCTAAAAAGGCAATCAAGGAAGCAATAGTGTATCCTGTTGAGCGACCTGACCTGTTTCCGTTAGGTTGGCCTCGAGGAATACTTCTGTTTGGTCCTCCCGGCTGTGGAAAGACTCTGATGGCTGCTGCTGTTGCAACTGAGATCGATGCCGCATTTGTTTCTGTTGATGCCGCTTCAATCATGTCAAAGTGGTTAGGTGAGGCTGAAAAGAATGTTGCTAAACTGTTTAATCAAGCAAGAAACACTGCCAGTAATGGACGTCCTGCTATACTGTTTATTGACGAGTTAGATTCGTTGATTGGTATGCATTCCAATGAGGTCGGTGGAGAAACCCGTGTTCGTAACCAGTTCCTCAAAGAGATGGACGGTGTTATGGACAAGGGCAAGAATATCCATGCTTACGTTATTGGAGCAACAAACAAGCCTTGGGCTCTGGACTGGCCGTTTATACGCAGATTCCAGAAAAGGATAATGGTTCCTTTGCCCGACTACGATGCCCGACTGCACCTGCTAAAGCTTTACACTGAACATTTGAACCTGTCGACAAAAATGGACCTTGACGAGTTTGCCCGGTTAGCTGCTGGTTTTTCTGGAAGCGACATACGGGATATCTGTCAGTCTGCTCATCTGCGGGTTATCGGAGAGTTGTTTGATTCTGGTAAAGCAAGTGACAAAGATGCGAAGCCTAGGCCGTTGTCGATTGATGACTTCAAGGGAATCTTAGCGGATAGAAAACCAAGCGTGTCTCCACGAGTTATCTCAACATACAACGAGTGGTCTGAAGCCTTCAAAGCGCTATAGAACAAAAAATGGGAGGTCAAGTGAACTCATGCTAAGTGGTCTTGGAAAGATTCAGAGAGAAATAAATTCCTTTAGTATCACTGAAAATCTCCTTACTCCCTGTAACAGCGCCTTTTCTCTGAATCCCAAAACGCCACTTGAGTTTGCTAGCCTCTTGTCAACCGCTTGATGACGATCGAAACCTTCTCTTCCCCTTTTATTTTTACTCCCTTTAAACTAGAGACCATGCCCAAAACGCTGTTTCTTACAATGTCTTGAACAAATTCGCCTAGAGGCAACATTTGTTCGTCTACTTGTATTGTGATTTTTTCTTCCCGTTTACGTTTTCGTTCCACCAAAACCGCAACTTTTTGGTAAACTAACTCAACTAGCTCGTTTGGTTCATTTACGAACTTGACCTTTTTGCCGATCACTTCCATGCCTTCGTCTGAGCTTTGGGTTATGAATGCCAATATGTTTTTGTAGCGTTCAAGGGCTTCAGAGACTTCGTTTTGGGATTTTACTGCAACTATTTTTGGTATGGTCATGTCTTGTCCGACTAGGCTTTTGAAGCCTTCAACTATTATGATGTCTGTTTCGTCTGGGATTTGTGCGATAAGCTGTTGTAGGCTGTATTTTTTTGTGTCAACCTTTTTTATTACCGTCAATTCGTTTGGGGCTACGCTTAAGACTGTGCTTGAGCCTGCTTTGGCGTGTTTGTATGTGTCTTTTCCTTCTGTGTCTATCGTGAATTCTTGTTCTGGGATACGTTTTGCGGATGCAACACTGTAGCCTTTCTCGATTAATCCTTTAATGATATATTCTACTGCAGTAGTTTTTCCAGAGTTGCTGCTTCCAACAACAGCAACAATAACTTTGTTAAACATTCCTTTACATTCTCCCTTTTTCATCTACAACGATGTGCTAGGTGCAACACAACAGCACAAAACACTATTCACTATTAAATATTAACCTCGGACCCATTTTTATTTGAATGTTATTTCATTTGTTTTCCACTGGTCGTCAATCCATAATCCAATAATTTTAACATCAAAATTCCATGATTTAATTACTTCAATTGAGGATAACAACTGTTTCACTTGGGACTCTTTTTCCTCGGGATTTCCTGCACAGTCATGATGGGCTGACATTGCGACAAATTTAGACCCGTGTTTTTTGATTGATATTCCTACGCACTGTTTTATTCTTTCAATGGCTTGGAGGTCCGTTCCTTCGGATAAAATTTTGTTTGGACCTGGCTCAGTAATAACGTCGACAAAATCAATACCTAACTTCGTAATCAAATAATTGATTACTGGAAATTGTATTCTTCCATCCATGCAATTGATGGCCGTAGCAAATTTTTCTTCCATATCACTTGGTTTCCTTTGAGTATCAAGAATTTTAGTATAGTTGTTTACTTTCAAATCATATGAATATATATTAGCTTTCTAACAGAATGGAAGTTCTTTATTTTTCACAAAACCACTTGGCAGTTTTCTTTTGGGTCCTGTCCTCTTTTAGTCTCAGCTTCACAATTTTCTTTACTAAATCAAATGGGAGCGGCTTATCTAAGGGAAACTTGATTGTAGCTTTGGATACTTCGTAGGGCGCCAGTTCTTTTTTATACGCTTCGAGCACAGTGGTTGTGGCGACGTAGAGTCCGATATGTTTTTTCCACGCTGCAAAGGACAACAAGTACCTGTTCTGTTTATAGGAGGGCATCTGATAACTGATACATTCTAGTGCGTCGGGGGCTGCGTTTTTGATGGCTTTCCTTAGTTCCTGCAAGATACTTTGCACGTCTGAAGGAAAAGATGCGATATACTCGTCCACTGTTTTGTATCCTTTCTTTGATTCCATGAAGGTACCTCACAGAAAAGACGCTGACAGTAGTTTTTGTGTGTTCGCATAAATTAACTTTAACTCAGAGCAGTCTTTTTACTTATACCCTATTCGCTGGAAGTAGCAAACACAAAGGTGATCTTTAGGATGTTTATCTTCTGATAATGGGCGTTCTGCATGCATTTTGAAATACCAAAACAATATTAATTTCCCTTTAATGAAATTACGCTTGGTTGGATGTCTTTGGCTTTTGACTCTCTGGATTTGAAAATCGTGCAAGCTCTTCTAAAAGATGCTCGAGCTACTTTTGTTGACATCGCAAAGGAACTTGACGTAACTCCTAGAAAAGTGCAGGCACGATATCATAAAATGAAAGAAGCAGGGTTGATCAAAGGCTCAACATTAATCCTAGATAATGCCAAAATGGGCATAAATGTCGTTGCCAGTATAGGTGTTGTCGCTTTAGAATCTAAAATTGACGAAGTGGCCAAGTATATTATGAGATTAAAAATCAATAAGACTCTATTTTATGTCTATTACACTTATGGTCGCTACAATATTAGTGTGGCATTACTTTCAGGAAACCTAATGGAGTTGCATAACATTAGGAACCTAATTAGGCAGCATCCTGGAGTGATTGAGGTCAACGCAAGCTTGCAAAAGGATTCTCATCACAGTTATCCTATCTCTGATCTGAAAAAAATGGCCTTTAAGGAGTAATACCTTTGGACCAAACAGATTACAAAATCGTCAGAATTTTGTGCAAAGACGCAAGAACACCATTCCAAAGAATCGCAAAAACTCTAGGAATTGGAACAGATACAGTGATACGAAGATATAATAAACTTAAGGAAGACGGTGTAATCTTGGGCTCAACAGTTGTTCTCAATTCAAAA
>PIXS01000395.1 GCA_003096255.1 Candidatus Bathyarchaeum sp.
GCGGCGGTAGCGAAGCCAGGTCAAACGCGGAGGACTCAAGATCAGCGATTTGATGAGCTATCCTTTCCCATAGGGGTTCGCAGGTTCGATTCCTGCCCGCCGCACCAATCCAGAACCTGCCCCATTTTCAACAAGAAATATACAACACAATACAGGGAATGAAAAACGACCAACTAGCAGAAGTCACAATAAAAAACACAGTAAGACGATTGAAATTCTTAGCAAAGTCATGCAACTTAAACAAACCCGAAGAAATCATAACATTCCTAGGAGAGATGAAAGGAAAAAACAGCTACAAAGACACCGTAGCCCACGCATACAACAGATACGTACGGTATAATGGCTTAAAATGGAAAATGCCTAAAATCAAAAAAACAAGCCAACCGCCTTACGTTCCAACAACAGAAGAAATAACAATCCTATGCTCTGACTCAGGCGAAAAATACTGTCTAATTTTTAGCATACTCAAAGACACGGGAATCAGACCAATAGAAATGGAACGAACACAACTAAAATGGGTTGACCTTGAAAAAGGAATCCTTCAAGTTGAAACCGCAAAATATGGCTTAGGCAGAAATCTAAAACTAAAACCATCAACGTTAGAAATGCTAAAACATTACATAAAAAAAGGCAACTACAGAGCAAACGACAGAATTTTTCCTAAAACAAAGTCACTTCGCAGAAACATGATTAAAATCAGAGACAGAATAGCAAAAAAGCTACACCGCCCAGAATTCAAAAAAATCTGTCTTTATAGCTTCAGACATTATTTTGCATCGAAAGAGTACCAAAAATGCAGAAGTTATGTCCACGTAATGAAGAAGATGGGACATAGAAGAATAGAACAAACAATGACTTACATACACCTAATTACAGATGGATATGATGATTGCGACTTCACAACAGCCACAGCCGAAACAGTGAACGAAGTCTGTAAACTCATAGAAGATGGATTCGAATATGTCACAGAAATTGAAGGAGTCAAAGTCTTCAGAAAAAGGAAATGATTCTTACTTCTTTTGAAAATACAATTGAGATTTCTCGAATAAAAGTAGAAAACAACAGTAGAACTATGATTGATGAAGAGTGATGTTCAAGGCCGAAGTTAGTTTGCACAGCGTTAACGATGAAGAATGGACAGTGGACATGGCGCATTACGTTGTCTCGGATACTCACATGGGAAGCGAAGTCAAGTTAAGATTAGAAAGTCTGGAAGTTATTGAGGGTTTACTCAAAGAAGAAGATGTGCTGATAAAAAACTAAGAAAGAGTGATGAATGATTTTTTTTCTCGAAATTACCAATAGTTTGAAGAACAATGTGATCTATTATTAGTTGATGGCTAAATGTCTATTGTTGAACTCATGGAAATACCCATAGGCAAGACGGTTCTTCTTGTTGGACCACCAGGATCAGGTAAATCTACTTTCTGTCAAGAAGCTGTTCTATATAACTTATCAGCAAATAAACCCGTAATTTTCATGACAACTGAATATAGTTCGGATGAAGCAGAAGTTTTTTTAAAAGAAAGGGGACTAACTTCCTCGTCTTCCGAGTCACTATATTACATTGATGGATATAATCAAACTGTTGGTTTACCAGTTTCAGATCAAACTGACACTATCAATGTCAATAGTGGAAATCTTACAAGTTTAGCTATTGCATTAGCAAAACACAAAAGAAAGATAGGAAAAAAAGGAATTTTACTAGTCTTGGATTCGCTAACTTCCTCTTATCTTCTATGTGGTTCAGATGTTGTTCGATTTTTACGGACAACTCTATCGAGATTTGCTGGTGAGGGAAATTCTGTATTAGTTTGCTTCGATGAGGGAAGTGCAAAACAAGAGCACCTTGTCGGCATGATGAGTATTTCGAATGGTGTTATTAACATTGACATTCAACAGAATCTTAAAACTTTTAAAATCATTAAACACCCAACATATAAGCCAAAAAAAATCCAAATACCATATGTTGAGCCTCCACATGTGGCAATGAGCGCTTCTGATCTTGAATACTTTAAAGAGAACGTAAAGTTATATTGGGATTTAAATAGGAAGCCACTAAGGCAACAAACTGGTGACTTCATCGATATTACATGGCGAAACCTAATTTTCTGGAGCGGTATGCTTTGGGATCCTGAAAGATTTCCAACAATAATGTATGATTGGATAAAACATTCTTACAACATGAAAAATTTTGGGATAGATCTTTTCTCCTTTCTCCCTTGGAAAGAAAGAATTGAAGCTAGAGTATTTATGCCAAAGAGTTTCAGTAAAGTTAATGATATGAAGAAGATGAATGAGCAATTCTCTAAGAATTTTGAATCTGATTTTAGAATATATAAAACAGAATATCTTGAAAATAAATCCAAAACAGATGAACATTACTATAAAATTAGTGAGAATTATGAATGTTGGGGATTAGGAAATGTTGGATCTACTCTAGCAATAGTAAGACCAGCGATGTTAGCGGCTTCATTAACTGGGTTTGAAAGTAACGATCGAGATTGGAATATTATGGAAACAAAATGTATTGGTTTAGGAGATCCATTTTGTGAGTTTAAGATGTTTTCAGGTAAAATCGACGAGGTACATGCTTCATTGAGAAAAGAAAGAGCAGTTATTGAACAGGTAAATAAACACATTATGGATAGACTTCTAGGATTTTTACTTGATAAAAAATCACTTATTGAACGCCCTACTTTGGGAAGATTTGTCCATATTCATGACCTACAACGAGTTACAGGTGCTTCTGTTTCAATAAAAAAACTTCAATTAATTTTTAGAATGGGCGGTGCAAGGGCAGGAAAAATTATTGGTGAAAAACTTATTGATTCAGGATTAACAGAAGAGGAATCGGTAAATCAAGTTTCTAGATTAATTGAATATTGTAAAGTAGGAAAAATTGCTATAAACGAAACAGTAAAAATTCAAGAGAATTGTGAAAGATTTGGATTTAAAACTAAAGTTCCTTCCTGCCATTTTACAACAGGCTTTCTTAATGGTTTCTTTTCCGTAGTGAAGAATCAACATGTGAAGGAGACTAAATGTATCGCAACAGGTCATCCTTATTGTGAGTGGGAATTTAGTTAATTCTCTAAGCGATTAATATTATGAATCTGAGAGGTTCATTTATTGACAACAAACTTTTTGATTTCTCTTCCAGCAATCCACTTGGCAAATCTTTTCTTATAGAAGGGAACTTCAACAGCATAATAATAACCTGTTTTGTCCTTGTAATACTCATAATCAGCAGTACCTTCCTTTTTGTTCAATTCTGAGACTGCCTTGAATATACGGAAATAAACCAAATCACCCACTGTTGGATTATCTCTCTTACCCTTCTGGATTGCCTGAATCAATTTCTTAAATTCTTGAACAATCCTGTTTTGATTATATTTTGTTTCAGTTTCTGATTTTGTAGAAATAAAAATGTCAAGTGTTGAAACCACATTAAACCCATATTGCCCTATGTTACTACTCATGTATTCATTAGCCAAATCTGCTCCAAATCCCTTGCATGTCGAGACAAACATGGCATATTTATCAAAAAAATATGGGCGATGAGCAATGTAGCCAAGTTTGTCCATGAACTTCTTCATCAATACAGTAACATGTCTTGTATTTGTTGGAGTCGCAAAAATTACTCCATCAGCTTCTTCCATTTTCCTAAGAATTTCATCTCGGTCATCATTTAGTGGACAGTATTCTGGACCACGATTGATACAGGCATAACAACCAAGACAGTCCTTCATATTCATATCCTTAAGCATGAGAATCTCATAGTCAATATCTGGGAATTCTTCTTTGATTGAATTCAATACTTTGAAGGTTCCACCTTTCCGTGGACTACCACAAATTGCGAGTATTTTCAGTCTCTGTCACCACTTCAATAAAATTGCTCTACAGCAAGTCAATATTCAATTCATCGGTTATGTATCTTTGGGTTTGGGGTTAAAATTTAGCCCCAACCAACTTGCTAATTGGATTTTTTACTCTTTCTTTCTAAAGCGCTTTCCATAATCCTTTTAATGAATCTTTAACGTTCTAACATGTTATGACATCTAAGAACACAAGAGAACCTAACTCTGTGTTCGATTCTATTAGGAGCCTAATAACACTTCATGTTGAAAAAATGGTTTTTTCCAGAAAAATCAAGAAAAAAAACAGATTTGGTTGTTTATGAGTCGTTTTTCGGAATGCATCAAAAACGGAAATACCGTTTAATTGCCATAACCACACACTCTGCTTGAACCATTACTGCCAGTATCCCAAGTAGATGATAGGCATGAAAAAAAGAGCAGAAACACGATCAGAAAACGCACGCCACGTTATCCTAAAATACGAAAACAAACTATACCACATCGACAAAGTAACCGTCAAACAAACCAAAGAACAAAAAAAATACAACGCAACCTTCAGCGCAAAACGCCTAGGCGACACCCAACAAACAAACCTAGGCTTCCAAATCCCCCAAAGCATGTACAACATCCTAACAGAATACACCAAACTAGACAACCCCGACCTCCTACTCGTTCTACACGTTGACGGCGACGATTTCAAATGGGGCCTGGTAAGCGAGAGCTGGTTACGGCAACAGACGGACAGCAAAATCAACAGATACGTCATCTAGAGTTGTGGCTGGTTTTTCGCCAAACTTGATTGATGTTAGGGTTCATAAGTAATGTCCACTAATCGGGTATATTAAGACATAATATTTTTATTCGTTAACATCAATTAAACGAAGTCAGGTGGGAACCTAATGAAAAGACTACAAAGAAACACCACAAACCAAACGAAAAGTTTTGGAGCGAATTAACCATGGCAGGAGTACTAATAGCCGACGATGCCTCATTCATGCGAAACGTACTAAAACGAATCGTCATGCAATCAGGAAATGAAGTAGTAGCAGAAGCAGGATCAGGAGACGAAGCAATTCTACTATACCGACAACACAAACCAGACCTTGTTTTGTTGGACATAGTTATGCCTGCTGGAGCAATGGCTAAAGACGGCATTGAGGCTCTCAAAAAAATTGTTGAAGAAGACCCTTCGGCAAACTGTGTCATGTGCAGTTCCATGGGACAACAAAGCCTGATCGTTGAAGCCTTGAAATCAGGAGCAAAGGATTTCGTTACAAAGCCTTTCAAACCCCAGAAAGTATTAGAAGTTTTGTCTAAGTATTGTTGAGGCCCCCTACGTGTGGACCCGTTTTTGTCAACTGCTGTTTCCAATTAGTACACTAAATAACAACTTGCCCAAGTCGCCACAAAGCATCCTGAATTCATCAATCACACCTAAGGCACAACCAACATCTCAGTCACCACAATTTAAGGAGTGCACTCAAAATCCTGCAGCTTCAACTATAGAAGAAGTGCGAGTTGACATGGCCGACATGAAGGTTGAGAAGCGACCAGTTGCACTGGTAACCAATGTTGGCTCATGTGTTGCAATCTGTATCCATGACCCAATAAACAAGTGCGGCGGATTAGCCCACATCATGCTACCTGATTCACGCATAACTAGTCGTGAGATTCTCCTTCCCAAGTATGCTAACACTGCAGTCCCAGCGTTAATTGAAGCTGTACGAAAAAAAGGAGGCCGCTTTAGTTTGTCAGCCAAAATTGCGGGTGGTGCAAACATGTTTCCGAAACTGAAGTCCAACACGATGAACATAGGTTTGAAGAATGTTGAAGCAGTAAAGGAGGCTCTGGCAGAGCATAAGGTAAAGTTGTTAGCCGAAGATGTTAGAGGAACTTTTGGTCGAAAAGTCACTTTCAATATTTTTGATGGATCAGTGAGTGTAAGAGGTGGAAATGGGGAGGTGAAAGAATTATGACTGAAAGAATCACGGATTGTTCTGTTTCACAGCCAAAAAGGATTACAGAAGTAGAAAATTTGGCTCCTAGTGAAGGCGTGGATCTGGAAATATTCTTAGAGTTGGGAAGCATAGGCGCAGGACACGCAGCTACATCACTATCCGAAGTTTTCGGAGAGCAAATTTCTATGGATGTCCCGAAAATTTACACTTTGCCACCACATCGCGTACCAAGTTTCTATGGAAGACACGACGTGCCTACAACAGCAATTTACATGGAATTAAGGGGTGAAGCCGACTGCGACATCCTGCTACTCTTCGAAATGGAAGAAGCAAAAAAGATAGCATCTGCGATGACATTCATGCCAATAGAAGAATTAGACGCAGAAACGGAAGCGTCCGCAATAGAAGAACTGGGCAACATTGTGATTGGTTCATTTCTAACTGCACTAGCCGATTTCACTGGAGCAGATCTGGTTCCTAATCCTCCTCAACGAGCAAACGATTCCTTCGATGCTATCCTTGACACTTTTCTCATAAAGCAGCTGCTTACCACGGACATGGCAATACTCTTTGATACACGATTTAAACGTGCCGACGGCAACATCAGCGGTATCCTCATGATGTTCCCAAGTAAGAAACTGCAGAACATATTGACTGAAAAAGCGAAGGACTGGGTGTAATAGTATGATGAAACACGACGAACAGAGATTAGAGTGCCTTCCAGAAGACGGCAAGGCAAACACAGTCCTAAATAATAGAAAAAAGGAGCAATGGTGAAAAAAAGATGAATAGAAAGGCGATACAAGTATCAGAAGAATATAGAGAGCAAGAGAGAACTCAAGATTGGACAAAGAACAAACTAAATCGGGAAATACTGCTAGAATTGGGAAGCATAGGCGCAGGACACGCAACGTCTGCACTTTCAGACATACTTGAGGAGCGAATAGAAGTGGAAGTGCCCAGGCTTCATATCTTGCCGCCGCATCTTGTGCCAAAAATCTTTGGAAAACATGATCAACCAACATCAGCGGTTTACATGGAACTAAGAGGCGAAGCCGACTGCGACATCCTACTACTCTTCGAAATGGAAGAAGCAAAAAAGATAGCTGCCATGATGACTATGACACCATCCCCAGACGACGTAGATCCACAAATGGAAGCATCAGCAATAGAAGAACTGGGATCAATCATGATTGGCGCTTTCCTCAGTGCAATCGCCGACTTCACGGGAGTGCAACTGCTTCCGATGCCACCACAGTTAGCCAAAGGGTCCTTTGACGCGACATTAGACACGTTCCTTGTGAAGCAAGCTTTGCTTTCTGAAGTGGCTTTGGTCTTTGATGGGTGCTTCAAACGGAGCAGCAGTGAAGCCGGTGGAACTATCGTGGTGTTTCCTAGTCTACAACTGCAAGAAATACTTGTCAAGAAAAGTCAAAACTGGTTAAAAGGGGTTAAATAAAACTCCACCCAATCACCACTTTCCCTAATTTGTGGAAGATATTTTGATGGGGCATTCGCCCAGACGACAATTTGGTAGCACGTAATATCGCTGACGGATTATTATTTGCAATGAATATTGTCGATGTGAAGCGACAATTCATAACGCCTAACTATTTGCTGTGAACTTTGAAGTAGTTGTGTGGGTGAAAAGAACTTGGAGCAAACTGTTGTTAGTGAAAGCTTCGTAGATTCGGTCACTTTCAAGAGACTTAAAAAAGTCATGACTGAGGGGACTGGAATAAATTTTGATTACTACCGTGAATCCTATCTAAAAAGACGGCTGAAAGTTAGGCTAACGGCGACAAAGACAAACACATATTCCAGTTACACCCGATACTTGCTAACAAATCCAGATGAATTTAATTTTCTTATCAAGGACCTGACAATAAACTACACCAAATTCTTCAGAGACCCAGACGTCTATGCGTTTTTGGAGACAACAATTCTTCCAGAGCTTCTTTCCTCTTCTAAGAGATGGGTTCGAATCTGGAGCGCAGGATGCGCCACTGGCGAAGAACCTTATTCGTTGGCAATGCTGGTGCATGAGGTGTTGAAAAGCCAAGATATTGATTGCCGAGTTAACATCTATGCTTCAGACTTGGATAAATCTGCGTTGGCAACAGCTGAAAGCGGAGAATACAACAAGCGGATGGTTCAGTGCATTGATGAGAAGCTGGTCAGCAAATACTTTGAATGTGAAGGAGACATTTACAGGGTGAAGCCTTTTGTGAAGAAGCTGATTCAATTCGAGGAAGCTGATTTGATGACAATTCCTCGGCATCGGCACTTGGACTTGATTTTGTGCAGGAATGTTATGATATATTTTTCAAAGGAGATACAGCAGAAGATTCACCTGAACTTTTATGATTCCCTGAAAACTGAAGGCTACCTCATAACGGGCAAAACCGAGTTTGTGGGTGGCGAAGCAGCAGATAAGTTTGTTGGCATCAACCCTCAATGCCGTGTTTACAAAAAAACATAGAAACCAAATTTCGGTTAATTTTGTTTTGCTTTTGTGAATCTCATTGAAACATTAAACAATACTTTGTGTGTTATTTTGTATCAAAAAATGACTGTCCAATCATAATAACCAGTTTTTGCTGCATATTTTATTCGCTCGTCAGCATGTAGGTGTGTGTACGAGTCCAAGATGTACATACACTAATAACTTTTCTGTACTTTTTGTTATAAAAATACAAATGGAGAAAGAAGCAAAATGGCTAAAACACAAACCGAGGAAACACAAAGCAATTACGTTGAATACCTTAAAGGAGTACAAACACCAGTAGTGGCCATCGACAAAGAGTTCGACATCACATACATCAACGAGTTTGGCGCGGGTCTGCTGGGATCTAGTCCCGACAAACTTGTTGGCAAGAAATGTTACGACCTTTTCAAGACCACAGACTGCAAAACATCCAAATGTGCCTGTGCTACTGCCATGAAAACCAAGAAGCCAGCAACCTCTGAAACAATCTCTAACGGAAAAATGCATATTCAATATACTGGTTCACCACTTTTTGACAAAGCAGGTAAAGTCATCGGAGCAGTAGAGTATGTTGCTGATGTAACTGCAATGAAAGAAGAGGTGGCTAAGAGTACACAACAAGTACAGTATCTTCAAGGCGTCCAGACACCTGTCGTGGCTATTGACCGCGACTACAACATCGTCTTCATCAACGATTATGGTGCAAGATTACTGGGGGCGACAGCTGACAAGCTTGTGGGCAAGAAATGCTACAACCTCTTCAAAACAACAGATTGTCAGACACCCAAATGTGCATGCAGCATTGCAATGAAAACAAAGGAGCCAGCAACATCTGAGACAATCTCTAATGGCAAGATGCACATCCAGTACACAGGATCACCACTGACAGACGACCAAGGCAAAGTTGTCGGCGCACTAGAGTTCGTTGCTGACATAACCAAAATCAAAGAAATGATGACTACACTAGAGAACGTAATCAAAGCCAGCACCGAAGTATCCGAAACCGTTGAAGGGCTTTCGGACGAGGTATTGAAGTCAGCAGAGAACATTGGAGCCATGGGAACCCAAGCAGCAGAAGCGAGCGAGAAACTGAGCAGCAGCATGCAGCAGGTTCAGTCCGCTTCACAGAATGTCTCCGACGGAGCACAAAACCTCTCAAAACTTGGGCAGAACTTGGCTAAAAGCGCTGAAGAAACAATGAAATTGGTGCGGGAAGTCAGCAAGAACACATCAGAAGTAAGCTCTGTTACAGCTAACTCCAACAAATTGGCAAGCAAAATGGGCGACGACGCAAACAAGGCACTTTCATCACTAGAAGAAATCAAAACAGCAGCCCTTGATGTTGGTGATTCAATCAGCCAATCAAACTCTTCAGTTAAGAAAATCGGTGGACTGACAAATGACATCTCAGACATTGCAGGACAAGTCAACATGCTTGCTCTGAACGCAGCCATCGAAGCCGCAAGAGCAGGAGAAGCAGGACGCGGATTCGCAGTCGTAGCCGACGCAGTAAAACAACTCGCAGGCCAAACTGGAGAAACAGCAAAGAACGTCATTGAAACTGTTGACGGAGTAAACGCCAGCGGAAACAAAGCAGCTTCTAGTATGCAGAACGCAAGCCAAGCAGTGGATAAGGGTGGAGCCCTTGTTGACCAAGCAGTCAAAGAAGCCCAGCAAGTCGTAGGCTCGATGGGCAAGATAATGGACATAACGGAAAACCTTGGCAAAAACGTAGATGATGCAGTGAAACGTCTTGAAGACATAAACGGCAACATCCAGCAAGTAGCAAGCATCGCAGAAGAGTCCGCATCAGCATCAGAAGAAACATCAGCAAGCATCGAAGAACAAACAGCATCAACTGAAGAAGTAGCAGTTGCAGCTAAGAAGATTCAGGAAGAAGGCGCCAGCACGATAAAACTCTCGCAAGAAATTGTAACGGCAGTCAAGAAGCTCAGAGAAGAACTTGGCAAAGTAGATTTGTCAAAGTAACGGGGAATTCACCATGACAAAGATCGATGACCAACAGATAGTCAACTTCACCATCGGAGAAGTGAACTACGGCGTCCCAGTAGAACAAGTTAGAGAAGTGAGGGACATGCAAGCTGTGACTCCTGTTCCAGGAGCTCCCAGCTACGTTGAGGGAGTAACCAACCTAAGAGGCCAAATAATAACAGTGATGGATCTTAGAAGACGCCTCGACCTTCCGAAGAAAGAGGACGGAGGCGAGAAGATCATTGTTGTTGAGTTAGGCAAGGTTGCAGTGGGTGTCGTAGTTGACGCAGTCACAGAAGTTTCAACCATTCCTGGAGCAGACATAGAAGAACATATGGAAGTCACCACAACTCTGGACGAGTACGTGATAGGTGTTGGAAAACAAGGCGAAAATCTTGTTGTTATCCTTAACCTGGCAAAGCTGATCTCTGATGTCAAAGAGGACTTGCCTGAACAAAGAAAGGTCGCAAAGAAGGAACTGCTCATAGCGGAACAGGTACCTATTGCTTGAGCATACACAACATGCTCAAACAAATCTTCCTTTTTTTCAAATTTTTTCAAAGTTCTATGCTTATGTTGATCTCGCAAACAATTGCCTTGCCATTACGAGTTGATGAATAGGAGCAAGTGTATAAACAAGTTAGGTCGTAATTCGCTTAGACTTGTATGTCAGATTAATCTATGCACAATAATCTAATAGTTTTTTTCGACTTTTTTGAATAGGGTAAGGAGGAACAAATAAGTGCCCAAATTTAAAATGCTAAACTCAACAGCTACAAGATACCTCCAGTATTTACAGGGAGTTCAGGGGGCTGTTGTTGCCATAAACAAAGATTTTGTTGTTACATACATCAACGATTATGGTGCAAAAATGTTGAACTTGACGCCGGGAAAGATTATCCGCAAGAAAAAATGTTACGATCTGTTCAAGACCACGCACTGTAAAACCGCGAAATGTGCTTGTGCTGCTGCTATGAAGACCAAGAAACAGACATCTATTGAGACGGTTTCTGGCGACAAACGGAACCTTTGGATGACTGGAACACCGACTATTGATACTGAGGGTAAAGTCAACGGCGCAATCGAATACATTGTTGATGTGACCTCTCTCAAGAACGAGGCGGAAAAGAATCTGCAACAAGCCCAATATCTTGGAGGAGTTCAAACACCTATCATAGCCATCGACAAGGACTTCAATGTCACATACATCAACGAGTATGGAGCCAATCAGTTAGGAATTACAGCTGACAAGATTCTTGGCAAGAAGTGCTATAGCTTGTTCAAGACTAGTGACTGTAAAACTCCTAAATGTGTTTGTGCAATCGCAATGAAAAACAAGAAGTCAGAGACTTCTGAAACAATTTCTAATGGACAATGGCACATCCGCTGCACGGGTTCACCACTTTTTGATAGAAAAGGCAACATAATTGGCGCACTTGAGACTATTTCGGACATAACTGAATTGAAGGAGATACTAAACAACACAGAGCAGTTGGTCCAGTACAGCGTCACTTTAGCCAACAACATTGAGGGTCTCTCAGGAGAAATATTGGGTACAGCAGAAAACATCGGCACCATGGGAACTCAATCGGCAGATGCAGCTGAGAGACTGGGCAATACAATGGAACAGGTAATGGCAGCTTCACAAAACGTTTCTGATGGAGCACAGAAACTCTCAAAACTTGCCCAAGAAACAATGAAGAACGTTCAAGGCCTAATGCAGAAAATGACCCATGTTGACACAAACACAAGTGAAGTAAACCGAATCGTGGAAACATCTAACAAGTTCGCACAAGACGCCAGCGAAAGCGGAAAACTTGCACTAAAATCATTAGACGCAATCAAAGAAGCATCAAACCATGTGGGAACAACCATCAGCGAAGTGAATTCCTCGGTGAAAAACGTAGCTGGACTGGCTGACGACATTTCACAGATTGCAGGACAAATCAACATGCTTGCTCTGAACGCAGCCATCGAAGCCGCAAGAGCAGGAGAAGCAGGACGCGGATTCGCAGTCGTAGCCGATGCAGTAAAACAACTTGCAGGTCAAGCAGGAACTGCAGCTAAGACTTCTGTTGATTCTATCGACAGCATAACGAAGGCTGGAGAAAGGGCGGGCAGTATGTCAAAAAGTGCAGATCAGGCAGCAAGAGATGGAGATTTGAATGTTAACGAGGCGGTTAAGGGTTCTCAGCAAGTGGCATCAGCTATGGAAAAGATTTTGGGAGTGACCAAGAAGTTGGGGGTTGCAGTGCAGGAGAGCGTTAGATACGTTGAAGATGTGGGTAGTGTTATTGAGCAGGTGGCGAGCTTCTCAGAGGAGTCGGCGTCTGCGTCAGAGGAAACTACAGCAAGCATTGAAGAACAGACAGCAGCAACGGAGGAAGTAGCAGTTGCAGCAACAAAGGTTCAGGAAGAGGTGGGCAAGATCATGGAGCTGGCAAAGAAAATCACAACAGAAGTCAAGAATTTCAGAGACTTATGGCAGTAGAGAGGTTTACCATGGTAATAAATGAAGATGTGCAAATAGTTAACTTCACTGTCGGCGATGTGGACTACGGCGTCCCAGTAGAACAAGTTAGGGAAGTCAGGGATGTACAAGCTGTAACACCTATCCCAGGCGCTCCCAGCTACGTTGATGGAGTAACAAATCTCAGAGGCCAAATAATAACAGTGATGGATCTTAGAAAACGCCTTGACCTTCCGAAGGTAGAAGGGGGAGGCGAAAAGATTATCGTTGTTGAGTTAGGCAAGGTTGCAGTGGGTGTCGTAGTAGACGCAGTAACAGAAGTTTCAACCATTCCTGGAGCAGACATAGAGAGGCAGATGCAGGTCACCAAAAAATTAGAGGGCTATTTGGTGGGTGTGGGGAAACAAGGAGAGAAACTCATTGTTATCCTTGACTTGACCAAAATAATCTCCGACATCAAAGAAGATCTGCCTGAACAAGGAAAACCCATAACCAAGAAACCAACCGTAGCTAAGGCGATACCCGTTACTTGACAGTAACACAAATGCACTTGAATAACGGTGAGACCTAGTTTCACGTCCTCTTTACCTTTCTTTTTTGTTTTGTCATGAATCAACTCTGATGGTGCTAGGTGAGAAACAAGTTTGAAAGTTCTAGTGGTTGACGATTCCGCTTTCATGCGAAAAATCATTTCACACATGGTCAATTCTGATCCAGATTTGACTGTTGTTGGCACAGCCTTTGACGGAGTTAACGCACTAAAAAGAATCTCCCAACTTGAACCAGACGTAATTACGTTGGACGTTAATATGCCGCGCATGGACGGGTTGGCAACACTAAAAGAGATAATGAAAACAAATCCCATGCCAGTTGTAATGGTTAGTGCCACTACTCAAGAAGGAGCAGAAACAACATTTCAAGCCCTGCGGCTTGGAGCCGTGGAGTATATAGCAAAGCCGTCAGGCGATATCTCCCTAGACATAGGGAAAGTTAGAGATGAGCTTGTGGAAAAAATCAAAACCGCTGCCCAAGCCAGAATCGTCACACATGAAGATGGAGTATGCTCTCCGGTTCAAATCAAAAGTGGAATCCAAGAGAAAATAATTGCAATCGGAGCCTCAACAGGCGGTCCTCCTGCAGTGGAAGAAATATTAGTTAACTTGCCCGAAAACACGCCTCCGATACTGATTGTACAGCACATGCCTGTTGGCTTCACTGAATCGTTCGCGAAGAGGCTGGACAGGATTTGCAGTTTTGACGTTAAAGAGGCTGAAGAAGGCGATGCCATACAGGAGGGACTGGCTCTTATTGCGCCAGGGGGTCAGCACATGATGGTTACAGAAACTGGGCGAATAAGACTTAGTGATGGTCCTCCGGAACATAGTGTTAGACCTGCAGTTGATCCGATGATGAGAACTGTGGCGGAAGTTTACGGGTCAGAGACTATTGGAGTAATTTTGACGGGGATGGGCAGAGATGGCTCGTCTGGCTTGAAAGCCATCAGGGACAAGGGTGGAAAAACCATTGCCCAGAATGAGGAAACATGTACAGTGTATGGTATGCCTAAAGCAGCCATAGAAGACGGCAACGTAGACAGAGTACTGCCCCTCTACAGAATCCCACACCAAATCATGAAATGGTGCTAAAGCCCAAACAGAAACATATTAGGAAACTAATAGCAGCAGATTGTTGAAAACAGTATTTTTTCTGAAGAGGAAAGGGGTTTGCTGACGCTCCTGCACGGCGTTCAAATCGGGGAATGAAAAAACAATAGGCGAAACAATGGAACTAACCACTACTATTGCTTTTTGCAAATTTTATTCCGTGCATGAGCATTTTCAGCCCCATTTTCTTCTTCTGAAGTTTTACTCCCAAAAAAGAAGGGAGGGAAATTGTTGGGTTATTTCTTCTTCATGATGATGAATAGTCCGATGACTATGCCAACAATGACTAGCACTATGATGACAAGGTCAATCATCAGGTATGCAGGTATTTCTGGGCATGGGTCGCATTCTGGGTATTGTGGAAGCATTGCAATTGTCCTTGTTGCAGCGTCATGAGCAATCTCTTCTGCCGTAGGAACGTTTGGGAATTGTGGCATCATGTTGACAGTCCTCGTTGCAATCTCGTCAGCACTTGGACCTTGGTATCCTGGATCAGCTGCGGCTGCGTCTACAACAAAAGATGTTGTTGCGTATGATGCGTAATATGATTTGGAGCCTTCGAACATCACAGTTACTTGGTAATCGCCGACGATTGAGGGAGCCCACGACATACTGAATGCTCCAGTACTATCGGCTGTAACGGTTTCTGAGTAATAGTCGCCATTAGGGTCTTGTATCTTTATAAATACGTCAACACCTTTCACGTCAGCTGGACAAGCAAATTGCTTGTATACGTACAACATCCATTGGCTCATGCTTTCATCAGCAACTGCGGGAACGCCACTCGGGAATCGCAGTCGTAGTTTGATGTCTTCTGTGCCTGGAGACACGTCAGTGACAGTGCCCTTTATCATTATACTGTGTCCTTGTGTGGTAACGTCATTTGCCATAGAGACTGCTGTATGGCTTGGACCCTTTCCTACTGCATATAGTCGGTTGTCATATGTGTCAAAGCTTACCATTACGCTGTCACCGATGATTCCACGTCCTCCCCAACGGGTTGAACGGAACAAACCATTGGCTCTCCAAAGTAGTTCACCAGTTTCTGCGTCAAGGCATAAGAATGGTGCACCACGTGGCATTGGTTCGATAGCAGAGTGTTCCATATGAGCTGAGTAGAGTTTGCCGTCAGTAATATACCAGAAGAATTGCCACCAATTATTGGAGAACAAGTATTCCTGATAGGGGTCGTCTGCTTCGTATGTCCAAAGAACAGTGCCGTTAGTCAGATCGTAACAGTAGATTACTCCACCAGCGCCTGATGAGTAGAGTTTGCCGTTGTAAATCATTGGTGGACGTTCTCCAAGTTCTGTCCAGCCATAATAGTTCATGTAGTATTCTGATTCTGCTGGTCCCCACATATATTCGCCAGTGTCAGTGCTGAAGCAGTAGTATTGTAGAGTGTCGTGTACCCAAAAGACTGCAGCGCCATCTTCTAAGCTTATGGTGTTGAATTCGATTTGTACTCCACCTTCTGCCCACCAAGCTGGTGCCTCCCAAGTTTTACTGAACAGAATTTCTCCTTCATGTCCTGGTTCCAAGCTGATAGCCCAAGTGTTGATTGCTGTTTGACTATATTGCAGACCAAAGACTTTGTCTTCCCATGCCATACCACGAGCTGCGGATCTCCATCCACTCACTCCACCTGGAGTCTGGTCAGGGTCGTATGTAAATTCAGTTATGTATGCACGTTGAGCGTCTTCTGTGAGGTTTCCATCATCCTCTTCTGCTGCGTCATATATCCGATACCAAGTGCGGCCAGGATCCCAAGTGCCCGGGGTGGAGCTGCTTGCACCGAAGTCTGTGATAAGGTCTACCATGCTCCAGATATAACTATCACCATCGCTGCCTAGATTGACACGATAGATCCAGCCATTTTCATCAAAAAGGGTAGTACCAGAAGGCACGTTCTCCACTGTAAATCTCAAATCTGCAGTTTCGGGGTCAAACGCATACCAAGTACTGCCACTAGTTACCCAGATGTAGGGATAGACGGCATGATGGTTGTATCCTGACCATTTCAGATTCTGGGCAAAGCCTATTGATCGGTTGTCCAGAAAGACTTTTGTCCATAGTTCTTCACCGGTGCGCACGTTTACAGCGGTATAGTACAGTGGGCGCTCTGAGGTTCTGTGGGTATAAATGAGTATACCGTCGATGAGTATTCGACTGTTCCATTTGCCTTCATATGCATCTCCGTGACTAAATGAGAATTCTGGATTTTCTGTGGTAACGCCTTCCATTCCGGCAATACCTCCCAAGGTTAGCGGTTTCGTCCAGAGTATGTGTGCAGATTCTGGTGCTTCTGCGTTACCAGCAACTACTTGGGGAACCGATGTTGTTGTTAGCCAGTTTCCGGTAACGGCGCTCCATGATCTAAGCTGAGCGTCTATCGGGCGAGTCCAGTATTCTTGTGGTAGAGGTGAATCCGGATAGTAAGCTATTGGATCAGCCTGTACTACAAGTTCAACTACTGCACTGTCGCTTTCCAGCATAACGTCTCCGATGCTGAGACCAGGGGCCTCATTTACGTCTTCTATTATCTCTTGTTCAGGGAAGTGTGTGTGAACATAGTATGTTCCAGTTATAGGAGGTGTATATGTTCTTCCTGTTCCTCCAGTAGAATCGGTGCTGATGCCATCAATTACGTCGGTTTCGCCGTCAGGTCTCTCGATTATTATGCTCAGATTTTGCCAACCCAAATTTACATTTGATGTTTGCTGGAAGATTCCTGTGTGAAACAGAACCTGTTGGTTTACTCCTACGGGGTTAGGAACAACACCGAGGAAAGGATAGGTTGTCTGAGTTCGCGCTGAAACAGGTGGTACAGCAACGATTAAAGCTGAAATGGTTAATAGTAGTATAACTGCTATTGTAGAAATTTTTGATTGGTTTTTCATTTTTAGTTTTATATCTCCTAGTTATTTATACAGAAGAAAATGGGCGTGACTTATTATTTAACATTTTAGCTAAAAAGGAGGATTATATTAAAAAAACAAAGGATTGGAATGTAAACGTATTTACTTTTTTAAGTATATGTGCACGCATTGATATATAATAATGTGTGATAATTATTAAAGCAATTAGGAGCACAGGTGACCAATATGAATCCAATTTTTGAAATCGATGAGAAGGATGTTGAGATTCTTCAACTATTGATTAGGGACTCCCGCTCGAAATTAAAGGACATAGCAAAAAAATGCGGATTATCATCGACTGCAGTAAAAAATAGAATTGACAAGATGAAAGAAAGCGGTTTGATAGTTAGAAGAGTTTTGAAGTTTAACATGGCTTTTTTTGGATATGACATTGGGCTTCTAATTGGAGTGAATTTGGAACCTAACCATGAAGATAGTATTACCAAATTTATCAAGAGCAAGGTGAAGGTAGCTGGAATCGATAAAACCATTGGAAAATATGATCTGTGTTTAGTTGTCTTTGCGAAGAGCATCAATGAGCTGGATGAATTAAAATATCAACTTAGGAAACAGAAAGGTGTAAAGGACATAGAGCTTCTCATCTGGAGTAAAAATTACCAAAATTTTGATAACATTGATCTCTTAAAAACAAAGGAGCTTGAATAGCATGGACAGAATTGATCAAGAGATTCTTAAAGTATTAAGAAAAAATCCAGAAATGTCATTTCTTGCAGTTGCAAGAAAGGTTGGTCTTTCATCACTAACAGTACAAAAAAGATACGAAGAAATGAGAAAAAAGAAAGCATTTCTTGGGACCACATTAATGATTGATCTGTCGAAAATCGGTTTAAAAGGAAAAGCATTTTTGTTTATTACAGTGTCAAAAGATTCCAACTTGAGAGAAATAGTTGAAACTTTTCGTCAAATGCCGAACCTGTTCTTAGTTGTAGAAGTTGTTGGAACATTTGATCTATTAGCGATGGTTGTTTTTAGAGATATTACAGATATCATGAAAGTTGTTGATGAGGTTAAAGTTGTGCCTTATGTGGAAAAAGTTGAAATTGCTTTGACCAATGAAAGCTTTTACCCATTTAGAGAAGAGTACACTGAAATCATTCCATTTAAAGAAGATACTGCCGAGGATTTGTGATGCGCGTGTTATTACACCACTGCTTACTGAAAAATTGATCCTCTAAGAGTTTTTCCATAGAATTTCCGTGTATGCTTTGTGTGCTTTCTGACCTAGTTTTAGAGTATGCTGGTTAGTAGTGATGAGATTCCTAGGAGACCGGAGATGACTACGGCTGCGCCTGCGATTCCAGCCAGCATGATTATGTTTTTTGGCGTAAGGGGAATGAACGATGATGAGGCTTGCTGGTTTTTTTCTTCTTTTTCTTTGATTTCGTATTCTTTGATTTGTTCGGTGGTTGAGTCGATCTGTACTGTGGCAGTTTTTTTGCTTAAGCCTACCTCGACTATGTAGACTTCCTCTTCTAGAGAGGCTTTGATGGGCTTGAGACCCTGCTTGTTTCCTAGCCTCTTTAAGAAATCCGTGGCAATCAGGGTGACTTCTTCGGCGTTAAGAATTTTTTCTTCTTCTTCCTCAGCATAAGTTTCCTCTTGAGCGGACATAATCGTTTTCTCCAACAGGCTTATTGTTCGATGGAATGTTCTTAAAACAACCCGTGTGTAACTTTTGCAACTGACACCAGATTTTCTGTCAAAAACAGCACGCCAAACCACAATTTGTTGAATCTAAGTCATATGAGCCAATCTATATTTTGGCTAGTTACTCCCTTTTCATAACCATTTTTACCCATGCCCCACAATCTTGCTAGCATCAATCAATTCAGGTACACAGGAACAGTTAGTGAGGAGTAGTAAGTGAGTGGGTGGAAAATTAGGGGCTATTGCTTATGCGTCCTTGTTCTAAGCTTGGCAATAACTGGGATAGCACCAATGCCTTTTTCGTCAGTTGCCTCTGTTTCAGCGGAGCCCATGGTTCTGTATGATCTTGGAAACTGGACATACGTGAGCAAGCCTGTTCTTCCTGTGAGAATTAATGCGTCTCAGATTCCGATAGGCGAGGACTGGACTTACGTGTATCCGTTGGTTGCGGACTCGGCTTACCGTGTTTACTGTTACGGAGACTGGATAGACTACTCTTCTGACACAAACAAAACAGACTACGACATTTTTGTCTACAACCCTGAAGGCGAACTGGAATCATATCACACTGAGTCAGCGGGATTACCTGAGCACCTTGGCACAACAGTTGACCACCCCTTCTTTATTCCGCAAAAAAGTGGAAACTACAGCTTCCGTATCAAAAATGACGCACGGGAAAGCAATGGAACGGGTGCAGCAACATTCATGCTTATCGAGCACGTTGAGACAGGCAGATGGTACAGCCGATACATGGAAGGAAAAGTGGATGATGAGCCTGTTGAGAAAACTACTTGGGCATACGAATTCAATGCATCAAGCAGCCCAATCGAAGTGTTTGTTGATGTGCCAGAAACCATTGACATGTACGAAGCCAGAATTTACGTAATGACTAACCCAAAGGAAGAAGAGAACCTGCTGAATGGGGTGCCGTTACCTTGGGAAGAGGGACTTTACGGCAACACTTCAAAAATCTACGGCGGATACAATCTGGACAGCGAAGGATTCAGGAACATTGAAGCAATTGCTAGCTGCGAGTATCCTGGAGAGGACATGCTGATTAACTTCACTGCTCCTGTTGAAGGAAACCTGCTGTATCATCTTGTGTTCATAGCTGAGCACGGAAATGGCACCATAAACTTCATGGTGAAAACGGATTTTGATGCTCCAGAGTTGACGTTAGTAGATCCTGTTGAGAGGATGAATCCCAACAACCAGACAAGTATAAGCGCCCTCATAGAGGAACAATGGGTCCTAGAAGAGGTTACTCTGAATTATACTACTGATGATTGGGGAACTTCAGCGGCGTTACCGATGAGTGAATCTGAGGAGCAAACATATAATGCGACTATTCCTGGGCAGCCAGCCGGAACTACAGTTAACTACACGGTTCTCGCGCGTGATACCAGCGGCAACAGTGCACAGGTTTTTGGCAGCTATGAGGTGAAGAATTGGGCGAACCTGACTTTGGGGGTGGTGAATGCAACTGTGTATTATGGGCAGAACATTACGGTGACTGGTTCTCTTCCTGCTGGCGAAACGAATGTGACGTTGACTTATGCATTGCTGAACTCTTCTACTGTAAATGCTACAGTATTGGAGGCTGTTATGTCAAATGATACATTACTGAACCAAACTGCCAACGGTACCGTGGTATCTAGGTTGGTGTCCACTGACGCTTCAGGCAACTTCATGGACAGTAACTCCTTTAACAAAACGGGAAGATGGTTTGTCTGGGCAGACTGGAACGGCAGCACAACATATTTTCCAGCATCAAGCAGTTACCTAAACTTCACCGTGAATAAGCGGTATGTCACATTGTTTTGTAACGTAACATCCAATACCGTGACCATCGGAGAAAACGTTACAGTAGTAGGGCAGGTTACTCCCAGAGAGGCAAACCTAACGGTTTTTGTGGAGTTTATTGGTTCCAATTCCACGGGCAAAAGGGCTGTTCCCACATACGCGAATGGAACTTTTGTGGTAAGCTGGAAGCCAGATATGCTTGGTTTATGGCAAATTAATGCTTACATAGCTGAAGACGAATCGAGAAACGCTGCATACAGCAACTCTCTAGCATTCACAGTAAATGACACCTTCCTGAACCAGTACCTCTTCATCATCATAGGCGTGGTCGGCGGAGTCGCAGGCGTTGTCGTTGTCTTCTTCATCATCAGAAGACGAAGAGAAGAGTAACACCACCCCACAATCCGAACATATTAGAAGCCTAATAGCAGCAGAATGTTGAAAACAGTATTTTTTCCTGCTTTTTGATAAGCAGAATTCTCCAAAAGACGCTGTTGGTTGATGAATGGAAGGGGTGGAGCACACGCATAAAAAGGCGAATTGGCGTGTGGGTGGGAACGCTAATTTTCAACCTTGATAGGAGCTGCGTGTGCTCACTTCTGATTCTGATTATGAAGAATAAAACGTTTCTGAATTCTCCATTCACATCGTATATAAGAGCAGATGGCTTGTTGGCGCATTTTGGGTTGCAGAAGAGTTAAATGCCGTCCAGAATAGACGTTGACAAGAGACCATACGTTTGTGACGTGCTGGTTGCCTCCAGCAGAGCGTTGAGGAAGAGAAATTAAATGAGAACAGCACCTGTCAAAAAAGGATGTTGAGCACATTGCCTGGCTCGCTCACATAGAGCTTTCTGAGGAAGAGAAGGCTCTTTTTACTGAGCAGTTCAATGAGATTCTTGAGTACTTCAAAAAGATTGATGAAGTGGATACTGAAAATGTTGAACCCACGTATCATGTTTTGGAACTAGAGAATGTGTCACGGAAGGACAAGACTGCGCCTTCCCTGCCAGTAGAAGAAGCCCTAAGAAATGCTCCAAAGAAGGAGAAAACGTTCATCAAGGCGCCTAGAATCGTTTAGGAGGCAAAGACGCTGAAGCTACAGGAGTTAACAGCCCACGAAACCATCAGGAAGATACAGGGCAACGAAGCAACAGCTCAAGAGTGCGTCCACGCCATTTTTGAAACAATCCACAAGCGTGAACCAGCAGTCAACGCCTACGTCACCCTCATCGAACAGGAAGCCATCAAACAAGCAAAACAAATCGACAAAAAAATCGCAGGAGGAAAGACTGTCGGTAAACTCGGGGGCGTCGCTATCGCAATTAAAGATGCAATCTGCACCAAAGGAATAGCCACAACTTGTTCTTCTAGGATGCTCAAAGATTTTATTCCTCCCTACGACGCAGAAGTCATCACTCGAATCAAACAAGAAGATGGGATAATCATTGGCAAAACAAACATGGACGAGTTCGCTATGGGCTCCTCCACCGAAACCAGCCACTTTGGTCCAACCCGCAACCCCTGGGACACATCACGGGTTCCCGGAGGCTCTTCTGGAGGAAGCGCTGCATGCATCGCCACCGACGAAGCAGTCCTAGCGTTAGGAACTGATACAGGTGGCTCTATCCGTTGTCCTGCCAGTTACTGCTCTGTTGTGGGCTTGAAACCAACGTATGGGCTGGTTAGCCGTTACGGATTGATTGCATACGCGAACAGTCTTGAACAGATTGGTCCCATGACAAAGGATGTTTACGATTGTGCTCTCTTTCTTTCAGTTATTGCAGGTCACGACACCAAGGATGGAACCTCCGTTACGACAGCGCAGAAAGATTACACAAGTTACCTTAAGGACGATGTCA
>PIXS01000396.1 GCA_003096255.1 Candidatus Bathyarchaeum sp.
GAAACTAAACATTATTTTGTTGCCGTACCCTTTTGGCAAACTTGTTTGGAAGTGAAAACATGTATGACGTGATAATTCTTGGCGCAGGACCTGCAGGCTTGACTTCTGCGATTTACACCAGCAGGGCAGGACTAAAAACAGTAGTTCTTACAGGAACAATGCTGGGAGGACAGCTCATGCTTACAAGGGAAGTGGAAAACTTTCCTGGGTTCGAAGACGGAGTCCTCGGACCCCAACTCATGGGAGCAATACAAAAACAGGCAGAAAAGTGCGGCGCAGAACTAGTCTACGCACAAGCAACAGATGTAGACTTTACTTCTAAACCCTTCAAAGTCACAGCAGACAACAAAGTCTATGAAGCAAAAACGGTCATCATCGCCACTGGTGCTTCTGCTAAGTGGCTGAACTTGGAAAGCGAAACACGTCTAAGAGGAAAAGGCGTTTCAGTTTGCGCAACCTGTGATGCACCGTTTTTCAGAAACAAAAACGTCGTTGTCGTGGGAGGTGGCGACACAGCCATGGAAGAAGCACTGTTTTTGTCCAAAGTAGTAGCAGACGTCAAGGTAATTCACAGAAGGGACAAACTGAGAGCATGCAAGGCTCTTCAAGACAACGCCTTTGCTAACTCCAAAATCTCCTTTGTTTGGAACAACACAGTGACAGAGGTTCTGGGAGAAAACAGGGTAGAAGGTGTGAAACTAAGAAACACTGTCTCAGGCGAAGAGTCCACCCTTTCATGTGACGCGGTGTTTTTGGCTATCGGCTACACGCCAAACACGGACATATTCAAGGACCAAATTGAGTTAGACGACAACGGCTACATAATAGCAAGAGACGAAACAAGAACCAACATAGAAGGCGTCTTTGTTGCAGGCGACGTTGCAGATTACCGTTACCGCCAAGCCATCGCAGCCGCAGGGTCAGGATGCAAAGCCGCTCTTGATGCAGAAAAGTATCTGATAGGAGCATAAAAACCGAAAAAAGGGCTTGTTTCAGAGGAAAACTGGTTCAAGTTACGGGTTTAACAAAGTTTTTACCCGTGATAAACTAATAACTGGTTGAATGTTTCTTCCCAGAAATTGGTTAAAAAAAGGGGAAAGAAAAAATGAGCACACAATCTTACTCTAAAAAGTTGGGAATTGTTGGTAAACCGAACACAGGCAAGTCTACGTTTTTTTCGGCAGCTACCTTGATTCCTGTAGACATTGGAAATTACCCCTTTACTACAATCAAAGCTAACAGGGGAATAGGATACCTTCGGACTCCTTGTGTTCATCAAGAGTTTGACGTAGAAGATACCCCAAAAAACTCGTTGTGTCTTGACGGAATCAGACTGGTTCCAATCGAAATGATAGATGTTGCAGGATTAGTTCCGGGAGCTTGGGAAGGTCGAGGATTGGGAAACCAGTTCCTAGACGAGGTTAGACGCGCAGACGCTCTTATTCATGTGGTTGACGCCTCAGGCAATACAGATTGTGAGGGCAGAATCTGCAAAAAAGGGGAACATGACCCCTTAGAGGACGTGAAGTTTCTTGAAAACGAGATTACAATGTGGCTCAACCAGATACTCAAAAAAGACTGGGCAAAAATGGCAAGAATGGCAGAGTCAGGAAAACAAGATTTGATGTCAATTCTCGAATCCCAATTTAGCGGCCTTGGAATTAAACGGTATCACATCCTTGAGAGCCTAAGAAAAACTGACCTCAAAGCGGACAAGCCTTCCCACTGGAGTGAAAAAGACGTCCTAGAATTCTTAGACATTCTAAGAGCAGTATCCAAACCAACATTAATTGTAGCTAACAAGATAGACCTGCCCTACTCTGAAGACAACGTTGACCGCATGAAAGCAGCGGGCCACGAAGTTGTGCCTTGCAGTGCAGAAGCAGAGTTGGCTCTTAGGCGTGCAGGGGAAAAGGGACTGATTGACTACGCGCCAGGGGATTGCAAACTGAAACTGAAGAACCCTGAAAAACTGTCCGAGCCACAGAAAAAGGCGCTGAATGCGATTCAGGAGCACATTCTTTACAAGTTTGGCTCAACTGGTGTGCAGGAAGCAATCAACAGGGCGTTTATTGAGTTGCTTCAGATGGTTGCCGTTTATCCTGTAGAAGACTGTGAGCACCTAAGTGACCATAAAGGAAGAGTTCTTCCAGACGTTTATCTTGTACCCTTTGGCACAACAGCTAGGCAACTTGCTTACATTATCCATACGGAACTAGGAGACAGTTTCATTCACGCAATTGATGTTCGTGGAAAAAACAGAATCGGCGAAGACTATGTGCTAAAAGACCGAGATGTAATATCCATAGTCAGCGCCAAGAAAAGAGGTTAACTTGCTAAGCTCCGAAGCGGCGTTTTCGTTTCTGGTATGTTCTTACGGCACGCAACATGTCAATTAGCCTGAAATCTGGCCAGTTTACGTCCACGAAACAGAGTTCACTGTATGCTGACTGCCAAGAAAGAAAACCGCTTAGCCGTTCTTCTCCTGAGGTTCGGATGATTAAGTCGGCGTCCTGTTTTGGCATGTGAGCGGTGTAAAGGTAGTTTTCGAAAAGTTTTTCGTTAATTTTGTCGGGGTTCAGGTCTCCTTTCTGAACCTTTTTTGCAATCTTTTTTGTTGCGTCAACAATTTCTGCACGTCCGCCATAAGCCATAGCAACGTTTAGGAGCCGCTCGTCGTATGAACCTGTGGCTTCTTCCACTCTTTTGATAACGTCTTGAATTGATTGGGGCAAAAGATCTGTTCTGCCTATGACTTTAACTTTGATTTTGTTGTCATGAATCCTTTGGTTGCTTAGAATAGAACGAAGCTTTTCCTCAAGCAGTTTCATGATTTCTTCTACTTCTTTTTCAGGACGGTGAAAGTTTTCGGTAGAAAAGGCGTACAAAGTAATCGCGTTTACGTCGAGTTGGATGCACCAGTCCATTAAGTCATCGATTTTGTCTGCTCCATGACGGTGACCAAGCCATGGAATCATTGCTTTGTTGGATGCCCATCTTCTGTTTCCATCTAGTATTATTGCTATGTGTTCAGGTTTTTTTCCTCCCTGAATTTGCCACCAAAGCCACTTCTCGTAAATTTTGTAAATCCCTAGAACAGAGAGCAAACCTTCAAGCATAAGCTGTTACCACAGAGAACAAACCAAATTGGGCTTTAAATTTACGTCCATGTTTTTTAGGTTTTTCGTAAATCACATGAAACAAAGTACATAGGAGCCAGTTTTAGATAATAAAGCTTTCAAAAGCCACAAGACGCCAAAAAGGTGGAGTTAGCCTTCTTCAAAGTCTTCCATTGTGTCTTCAGGCTCTTTGAAGTATGCGCTGTATTTTCTTCTGAGCAGTAACGAAGTCAAGAAGGTTGAAACTATAACAGGTATACCGCCAACTATGGCGTAAATCAGCGGAGTATAGGAAGACTCTGGGTTGATAATAATCTGTGAGGCTTGAACAAACATTACTGAAGACCAAGCAGCAGCAA
The DNA here is from genome assembly GCA_003096255.1 of Candidatus Bathyarchaeum sp. Next base: position 3,479 of record PIXS01000396.1, read on the forward strand.
CCATTATGATTACCGTGCGCCACAGCCGTAGGTCATGTTCAAAGAACCATCGAGCAGTCCGTCCTGAGA